>DQVN01000041.1 GCA_015661715.1 Sulfurivirga caldicuralii | reverse complement strand
GCTTACAGCGCTTTCTTAAAGCTGAAGATGCCGCGGATATCGCCCGGCTGAAAGCCGGTGGCCTGATCTTCAGGATAATAACTGCGTATCTTTTTCAACAAAGGTTCACTGACTTGGGTGCCATGACAAACGAGACAAACTTTACCGGTTGGAATGGCCTTGGCATAGCGAAATACCTTCTGGCCATTTTCCTCAATCACCTCAACATACTCCAAAGTTTTGGGATCAGTTCCTTGGGCTTTCTGCTGCTCAAAACGCTGCAGCACCTGCTTTTCCCATTCATCCGGCGCGTTATTGGGATTACGCACCTTCAAACTGGTACGCTTAAGCTGCCAACCGGTCTTTTCTGACAGTTCAGCGGCGATCTGTGGTGCTTTTTTATAGCACACTTCAATGGCATGCGCTGGCCCACCGGATTTCATGGCCTTTTTCAGTTCCGGCTTCAACTGCCCTAGAAACTCCTTGGCGATCTGACGCCCTTCCTGTTGCAGGGGTTGTAAGTTTTCGGCCTGGGCCATACCCATGGAGCTGATCAATGCTACAGTCAAAGCAGTTCTTGCTAACACGGTATTCTCTCCCTTATTGCATTAGAGTATTAAATAAGCATATAAGAATTACATGATAACGCAAAATGGCATTCAGTTGCACAGTGAGTTGCACAGTGCATTAGCGGCAAAGAATAACAGAGAGAACGGGTATAATGACCGGCCAATCAAGCCGTTTTGGCTATTCGTTTACCCATCAACTTAACCGAACAACTGGATCATGAAATTCAAGGCAAAAATCTACCCCGGCTATGACCAGGACCCCTCACACTGGATGAGTCAGGAAGCCAAGCTGATCCGTGAAGCTTGGGCATTTGGGCTCTTGCCTGAAGAGGAGAAGTGTGAAGGTTGGCAGCTACATCAGTTTGACCAGCTCTGGGAAAAGGTGGATGCCATCTGGGAGAAAGCGGATTTCCGTGTGGACAATCTGCCACCTGATATTCAGGAAAAATACATGGCCTTGCAAACGGAGGCGCTCAAGCGCGCCAAAGCCGCCGGTTGGGACCCGAAGGCCGTGTTTGATGATGATGAGTAAACCATGAAAGAAAACAGTGTTGGTCTGGTCACGCCAAAAATCTGCCATGTGGATACGCCATTGCACACGGTCAGTGGCGGCGTGATTCCGCAGTATGACCTGGTCTATGAGACCTATGGCCAGCTCAACGCTGCAGGCACCAATGCCATTTTGATCTGCCACGCCCTCTCTGGCAACCACCATGTGGCCGGTTATTATGCAGGAGATGAGAAACCTGGCTGGTGGGAAGCCTATGTGGGCCCGGGCAAACCCATCGATACCAACCGCTTCTTTGTGGTGGGGGTGAACAACCTGGGTGGTTGCCACGGCTCCACGGGCCCTACCAGCATTAATCCCGCAACAAACAAGCCCTGGGGGCCGGATTTTCCCATCATGACCGTCAAGGATTGGGTGGTCAGTCAGGATAAACTGCGTCAGCATTTGGGCATTGCACAATGGGCGGCGGTCATTGGCGGCTCCCTGGGAGGCATGCAGGCGCTGCAATGGGCCATTGATCTGCCCGATCGCCTGCGTCATGCGGTGGTTATTGCCGCTGCGCCTAAGCTGTCGGCGCAAAACATCGCTTTCAATGAGGTGGCCCGTCAGGCCATTATGTCAGACCCCGATTTCCATAACGGCCGCTACCTGGAGCATGGTGTCACGCCCAAGCGGGGACTGGCCTTAGCGCGGATGCTGGGGCATCTGACCTATCTGTCTGATGATCTAATGGGCAAGAAATTTGGCCGTGAGCTGCGCGATAAGCTCAAATACAGCTTCGATGTGGAGTTTCAGGTGGAAAGCTATCTGCGCTATCAGGGGGAAAAGTTCGCCACCAAACAGAAATTTGATGCCAACACTTATCTTCTGATGACTAAAGCGTTGGATTATTTCGATCCGGCCGCGGATTATGACCATGATCTCAGCCGCGCCATGGCTCATGTGCAAGCTAAATTCATGGTCATCTCCTTCACCTCCGACTGGCGTTTCAGCCCGGAACGCAGCGAGGAGATCGTGCGTGCCCTGCTGGACAATGACAAGGATGTCTCCTATGCGGAAATCGAATCCCAGCATGGTCACGATGCTTTTCTATTGCCCAATCCCTTTTATGAAGGGGTGTTCAATGCCTATCTGCAACGCATCTGGCAGGAGGTGACCGCTGATGCTTAACCGCCAGCGCCTGCTCTCACCAGAGTTTAAGCTGATTTCCAGCTGGATCGAGCCGGGCAGCCGAGTATTAGATTTAGGCTGCGGGGACGGCACCCTGCTGGCCCATCTGCAGGAGTCGCGCCGTTGCAGTGGCTACGGCATGGAACTCGACCCCAATCTGGTGATCGCCTCCATTGAAAATGGTATCAACGTCATCCAAGCCAACCTGAACAAGAAGTCCCTGCTGGACTACTTCGACGAAGACAGCTTTGACTATGTGATCATGACCCAGGCGCTACAGGTGGTGGATCGCCCCGATCTGTTGCTGGATGAAATGCTCACCATCGGCAAGCAGAGCATCGTCACCTTCCCCAACTTCGGCTTCTGGAAAAACCGCATTCAGCTCATGTTCACCGGCCGCATGCCGGAAACCGACGTACTGCCCTATCACTGGTATGACACCCCCAATATCCACCTGTGCACCTTCAAGGACTTTGAGTCCCTGTGTGCCGAAAAAGGCATTGCGGTGGTGCGTCGAGCGGTGGTCAACCAACAGCACGAAACCACCTTAGGAATGAAGCTGCTGCCCAATCTGCTGGGAGAGATTGCCCTGTACCAGATCCAGCGCAAGCACCCAAAATAACGCCGTAGAGCGAGGGCTCGCCACCGCAACCCTATTCACCCCCATAAAAGCGCGTTGAATACCCCCCGCACCCAGGGTCAAGCCCTTGACTTGATCCTAATCAAATAAAAAATCATTCCTATTTGCTTTTCTATATCCAACCCTTATAATTGGCAAGTGTTAATTATTCTCATTAACGGAATATACCCTATGGACATCAACGATAAACGCAAGCAAACTGCCATCTCCGACCTCTGCGCGCTGTCCCAATGCCCGGTGGGCAGCGAATGCGAAATCTGTAGTCTCCGTGGTCATCCGAGCGAGCGTCTGCGGTTGCTCAACCTCGGCTTTCAGCGCAGCAGCCAAGTAAAGCTGATGCAGGTACGCAACAATCACTATATTGTCAGCGTGGATGGTAGCCGCTTCGCCCTGTCCAAACAACTGGCCAACAGTATTGAAGTCCGCCCGAAACAGGCCGTATGAAAAGCTGCTGTGACACCAATACGCCGCCCGCTCAGGCGGTCAAGGGTCGGTACACCCTCGCCCTAATCGGCCAGCCCAATTGTGGTAAGACAACCCTGTTCAACCGCCTCACCGGCACCCACCAGACCACCGGTAACTGGCCTGGTGTTACTGTGGAGCGCAAGGCGGGCCTGCTCAATCTGAACGGCAGGGATGCCAAACTGGTGGATTTGCCCGGCGTCTACTCCCTGCTACCCGACCGCCACAGCGGCGTGGACGAGTCCATTACTCGCAACTTTCTCAGCTGCCAGCCTGTGGATTTGGTTATCAACATCGTCGATGCCACCGCACTGGAACGCCAGTTGTTTTTGACCCTGCAGTTGCTGCACATGGGCCTGCCGGTGGTGGTTGCTCTGAACCGCATGGATCTGCTGGATGAACACCACCTGAAAATCGATATCGATCGTTTGGCGCAACAGCTAGGCTGTCCGGTGGTGCCCATCTCCGCATATCATAATCAGGGTATAGAGGCGCTAAAGGCCGCCGCGGCTCAGCAGGTCAACCACCCCTGTCACCTGGATCTCTCCTTACCTGAACCGCTGGATCAGGCCGTAGAGTCCCTGATCGAGGCGGCTGGAGAGCCGCATCCACGCCCATGGCAGATCCTGCAATGGCTGCTCGATCCCAACGCAGCCCCTGCAGAGCTGCGCCAGATGGTGACCCACTGGCGCTCACAAATCGAACAAAAACTAGGCGATGCCATTGAACTGATTGTTGCTGACCTCTATTTCTCCAAGGCACGCCAAATCACCGAACAGTCGCTGACGCGTACCGATCGTTTCAGCCGGACCATGACCGATCGCATTGATCACTGGGTACTGCATCCTGTTTTTGGCGTACCCATCTTCTTATTGATCATGTATCTGGTCTTTTCCCTATCGGTCAATCTGGGCAATGGCTTTGTGGATGCCTTCGACCTCACTGCCCAAGCCTTGTTTGTGGATGGTTTAAGATCGCTACTGGAGAGCCTGAGCGCCCCGAAATGGCTGATCGCCATTGCAGCAGACGGCATCGGCGCAGGTATTCAGGTGGTGGCCAGCTTTATCCCGGTGATCGCCTTTCTGTTTCTCTCGATCCTGGAAGAGTCCGGCTATATGCAACGGGCGGCGTTGCTGATGGATCGCCTGTTCCAGCGATTGGGGCTGTCGGGTCAGGCCTTTGTACCGCTGGTGGTGGGGTTTGGCTGTAATGTGCCAGCGGTCATGGCCAGCCGCCCCCTGCCCGATATGCGCGATCGCATCCTGACCATCATGATGACCCCCTTTATGTCATGTGCAGCCCGGCTTACGGTCTATGCCCTGTTTGCCAGCGCCTTTTTTCCGGATCATCCAGGCCTGCTGATCTTTCTGCTCTATCTGCTGGGCATTGTAGCGGCCGTCATCACCGCATTGCTGCTCAAACACACCCTGCTACCTGGGGAACAGAAACCCCTGGTGATTGAGCTGCCCAGCTACCACCGTCCTACGCTGCTTAACTTATTGCTCAATGCACGCAACAAACTCAAAGGGTTTATTCTGGATGCCGGCAAGGTGATCGTACTGGTGGTCCTGGTGCTGAACTTCTTCAACAGCCTCGGCACCGATGGCAGTTTCGGCAATGAAAACCAGCCCAACTCGGTATTAAGTGTGACAGGCAAAGCCTTGACACCCGTGGTGGAGCCGTTAGGCATTACCGAAGAGAACTGGCCGGCGACCGTTGGCCTGTTCACCGGTCTGCTGGCCAAGGAAGTGGTAGTGGGCACCCTGGATGCCTTGTATCAGAATATGGACGGGGCGGACGATGCCCAGAAGGACGAACCCTTTGCCTTATGGCCCAGCCTGCAGACAGCCTGGGCGACAGTACCCGCTTACTTTGCCGAGTTTGGCCATGCAATACTGGACCCGCTAGGGCTGAGTGGCCTGGCAGCATTAGAGGCGGAAACCCTGGGCGTGGAACGTACGACCTTAGATAAAATGGTGCGTTATTTTGATGGCGAGATTGGCGCCTTCGCCTATCTGCTCCTCATTCTGCTCTACTTTCCCTGTGTAGCCACCTTTGCCGCCATCAAACAGGAATTGGGCTGGCGCTGGGCGCTGTTTTCCGGCGGATGGAGCCTGTTTCTCGGCTACACCTGGGCGGTGGCCTTCTATCAAGCGGCCACCCTGCCTCGCCATCCGGAAAGCAGCCTGATGTGGCTGGCAGGCATTGCCTTTTCCTGGGTGGCGATCATTATGCTCCTGCGCCGCAACCGGCCGGCGGAGGCTATCCATGCTCCGGAACATTAAGGCCTATATTCGCCAACATCAATTGGTCAGTGCCCAACAGCTGGCCGATCACTTTGATGTGGAACTGGATACGGTCTTTTTCTGGATGGACTTTCTTATCGACAATGGACATGTGCAGCAGCTGGATGCCCCCGCCTGCAGCGTGGGAAACTGCGGCGGCTGCACTGCCCGCGCAGAAGGTTCGGTTCTCTATCGCTGGCTGCCGCGCCCATACCGGCCGCTAGCCATCCCCCTGGTCCAACTCAATAGCGAGCCAAAATAAAACCCATCCGGCGGTTATTTCATCCCTGGAAAACGGGGAAATTGACGCATAGTGTCTGTCAGCTCATGCCACTGAACAAACAGGGTTACACGCTGCTGTTCCTCTGCGGGCAACCACTCAAAGTCGATCCCTATCCGCCAGGATTTGTCGGCCTTGCCCAGTTGTCGACAGAACACCACTTTACCATGGGCAACAAACACACCATCATGCAAATTGAGAAATACGTTCACCGGCTGAAACATCGGCAGCGAAGCGGATCGCCACAGCCCCACACCACCTGCACTCAGGTTGACCACCTCTACCGGCCAATCATCCACCGCCGCACGCAGACGATAGAACGATTTCAACCGTGCCAGCACCTTCAGCAGCACATTAAGCTTATCCTCCAGCAGCAACAACACCTGGGCCACCGCACTGCCTTGTTCCGCCACCTTCTCCAGATTGCGCACATACTGGTTGTGATCAAATGGCTCAACAGAATTCAATGGAAAGACAAACAACCGATCATGACTGCGACGCACCACGGCTATTACTTCTTTGATGGTCAGATCAATGTGCATAAACATCGCGTGCAGCAGGGCACCGATCTTATTGGCTTTCGTGGGTAATTCAGGCGGCTCGATTTTACTGTCCTCACGTACACGAAAATCAAAACCACTATCATCACGGGGATCTTGGTTCTCCACCAGATGCGCCAACAACCAGGCGAGGAAATTCAGGCGCATGTCGAACTGGTGCAACATATACATCAGCTGACCATTGCTTTTCCCCAGTTCATCCAGCGCAGACTTCAGCGCTTCATTGATCCCTTCCAGATGATAGCGGTCGGTTTGCGGCCAAAAGGTCTGCTCATCCCAGCCCAGCGGGCGTCCTTGCTCATCGCTCAGCTCCACATAGATAGGTAGCTTTACGTCATAGCGCAAAAATCGACGCACATTAGCCATGCAACCCCTCCAGCTGGCGATTGAACCATTGACGCAGATCCGCCACTTCTTCGGCACAGACGCTATGGGACATGGGGTAGGTATGCCAGGCCACCGACGCGCCCGCCTGGCGCAAGGCAGCACAACTGGCTTCAGCCATTGACAACGGCACCATGGTATCCGCCGTACCATGGGCCATAAAAACCTGCAACCTATTCACCGGCACCGACAAGGGATACCAGGTGGACAGGGCAACCACCTGCTGCGTCACCCCATGACTCAACGCCGCGTGCAGCGCCACTAACCCGCCCTGGGAGAAGCCCGCCAGCAACACTGGTAACTGCTGCGCTTGCGCCAACTCCGCCACCCATGCGGCACTGGTCTCAATACCCTTCACATCCACCTGTGCCCCAAGATCAGGGTGGGCAATATCGAACCAGGCGCGCATGGGCATCCCCCCATTGATGGTCACAGGACGCACTGGCGCATGGGGCAAGACAAAGCGCACCGGCCACTTCACCTGCAACTGATCCACCAGGGGCACAAAATCCATACCATCCGCCCCCAACCCATGCAGCCAGATACAGGCCGCCACCGGGTTGGGTGCTGTTTCGACTATAATGGGCGCTTCACGCACGCAGGAACTCCACCATGACAACAAAGGGCCTTATTTTAATCCTATTTCTACTATTGAGCGCCGTATCAGGCTGCGGCAAAAAAGGCCCCCTCTATCTCCCGGAACCACAAAAGCAACAAGATTAAAACCATGACCACACCGGACCGTTTTCGCAACTTTACCTATAAAAACCAGCAGTTACATGCAGAATCCGTGCCATTGAGCGACTTAGCTGAAGAATTCGGCACGCCGCTGTATGTCTATTCCGCCACCGGCCTGCGTGAACGTTTTGAGGCCTTTGATCAGGCCTTTGGCGCCCAGCCCCATCTGGTGTGCTATGCAGTCAAGACCAACTCCAACCTGTCCGTGCTACAGCTGCTGGCTCAGGCCGGCGCCGGCTTTGACATTGTCTCCGCAGGTGAACTGGAGCGGGTATTGGCTGCGGGCGGCGACCCAGCCAAGGTGGTCTTCTCCGGCGTGGCCAAGCGGGTGGATGAAATCCAGCGGGCGCTGGAAGTAGGCATCAAATGCATCAATGTGGAGTCGGAAGCCGAATTGAAACGCATCAGCCAGGTAGCGGCACAACTGGGCGTACGCGCCCCCATCTCCCTGCGGGTCAATCCGGATGTGGATGCACAGACCCACCCTTACATTGCCACGGGACTGAAGGAAAACAAATTCGGCATCGACATGGACACCGCCCTGCGTCTCTATCACCAGGCGGCAGACGACCCCAACCTGCAGATCACCGGCCTGGATTGCCATATCGGCTCCCAGCTGACCCAGCTGGATCCTTTCAAGGCGGCCATAGAACGGGTATTAACCCTCAAAGCCCGCCTGGAGACCGACGGCATCCCCATTACCCATCTGGATTTAGGCGGCGGCCTGGGCGTGCAGTATCGAGATGAAAATCCACCCACGATAGCCGATTATGTGCACACCCTGGTGACCCACACGGGCGACCCCTCCGTGGAAATCCTCATTGAGCCGGGCCGGGCTATCGCTGCTAATGCCGGTATTCTGCTCACCCAGGTGGAATACCTGAAAAGCAATCAGGGCAAACACTTCGCCATTGTGGACGCGGCCATGAACGACCTGATCCGTCCCGCACTGTATCAGGCGTGGCAAGACATTGTGCCGGTGCAGCCCCACACTGAAGGTACAGAAGCTGACTGGGACATCGTCGGCCCGGTCTGTGAAACCGGCGACTTTCTCGGCAAGGATCGACAGCTGAATCTCAAAGCGGGCGATCTGCTGGCGGTAATGAGCGCCGGGGCTTATGGCTTTACCATGGCCAGCAACTACAACACCCGCCCCCGCGCAGCGGAAGTGATGGTGGAAGGCGATCAGGCGCGCTTGATCCGTCCGCGGGAAAACTGGCAGACCCTGTTTGGCAGTGAAGCCGCACTGCTTGGCAGCTGAGCCTATTCGCCCTCTCCAGTCTAAACATCTACCGCTGGGCCAGAACCGGCGGCGCTTTCAATGCCAGCTGCCATCCCCCTTCACCATCACTTTGCCAGAAGGCCTGGGTGCCATCAGGATGGGCAACCCACACCAGCTTTGCCTCACCCGGATAGCGCGCAACCATGGCCTGTGGCGGTAGCGCCTGGGGCAAGGTTGCCAGTGGTGGATAATCCGCCAGTCGGTCCACCAGCAGCACCGGCGTACCGAAGGGAAGCTGAAAACGCTGACGCAAGGCCGTCACCCCCTGATTGCTCATCACCACGCAACCGCGGCTGGACAAGGGCGGCCGCGTCCAGGTATCTGGCGGTGCGCCATGCAGCCAGATGCCGGACCCCGTACGCCCATACAGACGGTCCCAAGGGTTGGGATAATCCAAAGGTAAAGCCCCTACGCCATACAGGGGCGGCAGCTTTTCATCAGGTATCCAATCCACAATACGATAGATGCCCACCGGCGTACGCTGATCCCCTTCCCGCTGCTTGCCAATGCCCTTGCGCCCCTTGCTCACATAGGTATCAAAGACCTTGACCAGCTGACCGTTCTGGTTGCGGAACAGATACAGCCGCGAACCGGCCAAATCCACCACCACCCACCATGGCTGGGAACCGGGCCGTAAAATCCAGCGCTGTACCCACTGTTGAGGAGATAAAGGGTCCCTGGCATGCTCCCAGCGCACCTGCGCCTCGGCCAGCAACCGCTGCAGCGCCATCCCATGGCGCTGTTGCAATCGCGCCAACAGATCGGTGTCTCCCGCCAGGGTGGCGTTGAGCTGCAGCCACAGCAACTGACCAAGGCGATAATTAGGATAAGTTTTTTTCAAAACTTCCGCACTGGAGAGGGCCTTGTCAATATGCCCTTGCTGCAACGCTCGTAATACCTGGATCAGCTGATCTTCCGGCTCGGCCCAGATCAAGCTCCCGTACAGGCACAGGATCACGCTCAGCAACCAGCGTTTCACCGCAATATCACCTCCTTGACAATCACCCAGCCATCGCCGCGCTTTTCCCACACCAGGCGCTTGGTGACCACATCGGCAATGCGGTCGGAGCGATAGTGCTGGCGAAAGGTGGTAGCCACCCGCGTCTGTGTCAAAGGCTCAATGGTGATATCCGACAACTGAATATCAATGAACTTCGGCCGCGTCACCCGCACCCGCCGTTGCGCCACCCAGGCTTGATGGCTCAGCCCACTTGCTGGGCGAAAGTCCGGTGCGTAAGCAGCAAGATAAGCATCCACCGCCTGGGCCATCCAGGCACGCCGCCAGCCTTCCAGCGCCTGACGGACCGCCTGTAAAGTATCTGCAACCTGACCATTTAGCGTAGCCGGCAGCCAGCTCAGGCGCAAAGGCTCCACAGCCTGATCCTTGAACAGTACAGCATAAGCCGCCCGGGCCTCATGGGCACGCAGCTGCCGCAATGCTTGCCAGATGGTGCGCTCCGGCTCACGAAACTGCAACGCTTTTTCAAACTCGACCGCCGCCTGAGCGCGCTGGCCACGCTGGGCCAAAATCACGCCCAAGTTGTAGTGCCATATCTGCGGATCCACCTGACCCTGAAGCGATCGCCATACTTGCTCCGCCTCGGCCCACTTACGTTGTGTCACCAGTTGCTGTGCCTGCGCTAAGGGGTCCCCCTGTTTTTTTTCCGGCGCGGTTTCGACCGCTTGTGCTTGCCCTAGAAAAACCAGGCTCACCAGCGCAAACAGGGCGTTTTTGTACCATTTCACGGCGATATCAGTCTCCTATGTGAATCAAATGGCTGCGCAACTGTTTGAGCTGATCGCGCAGCTGGGCAGCCTGTTCGAAGGCCAGGTTCTTGGCCGCCTCATACATTTCCTTTTCCAGTTTTTTCATTAGCTTGGCGGCCTCTCCCGGGCTTAAGTTATGTACTGCATACTCGGCAACCGGTTCCGCAGCCTTGCGGCCTTTGCGCCCCATCCGTGGCGCATAGGGGCTATCTTCCAGAATATCGGTCACCTTTTTATTCAGCCCCTTGGGAGTAATACCATGGGCTTTGTTGTAAGCAATCTGTTTAGCGCGACGGCGCTCGGTCTCCTCGATGGCGCGACGCATGGAGTCGGTAATCTGGTCGGCATAGAGGATGGCGCGCCCGCGGGGGTTACGCGCCGCCCGGCCAATGGTCTGAATCAGTGAACGCTCTGAGCGCAGAAACCCCTCCTTGTCCGCATCCAGAATCGCCACCAGCGCCACCTCCGGAATGTCCAGCCCCTCCCGCAGCAGGTTGATCCCCACCAGCACATCAAATTCCCCCAAACGCAGATCCCGCACAATCTCAATACGTTCCACCGTATCTATATCCGAGTGCAGATAACGCACCCGCACCCCGTGCTCTTCGAGAAACTCGGTCAAATCTTCTGCCATGCGTTTGGTGAGCACTGTCACCAGCACCCGCTCACCCGATGCCACCGCCGTATTGATTTCCCCCAGCAGATCCTCCACCTGGGCGGAGGCGGGGCGAACGATAATTTTCGGATCCACCAAGCCGGTGGGCCGCACCACCTGTTCCACCACCTTAGAGGATTTCTCCAACTCATAAGGTCCCGGCGTGGCTGAAACGAAAATGGTCTGTGGCAGCAAGCGTTCAAATTCTTCAAAGGTCAATGGCCGGTTATCCATGGCCGAAGGCAGACGGAAGCCATAGGTGACCAGGTTTTCCTTACGGAAGCGATCTCCCTTGTACATGCCGCCCACCTGAGGCACGGTCACATGGCTTTCATCAATAAACATCAACGCATTGGACGGCAGGTAATCCATCAAAGTGGGCGGCGGTTGGCCTGCATCCCGACCGGAGAGATAGCGAGAGTAATTCTCGATCCCGGTACAATAGCCCAACTCCAACATCATCTCCATATCGAGCCGGGTGCGCTCTTCCAGCCGCTGCGCCTCCACCAGCTTGTTCTGCGCCCGCAGCGCCTGCAAACGCTCAGCCAGCTCCAGTTTGATCTGCTCCACAGCGGCGAGAATGCGTTCCCGCGGGGTGACATAGTGGCTCTTGGGATAGACGGTGATGCGAGTGACCCGCTTGACCACCTCGCCGGTAAGCGGATCGAACCAGCTCAGCGCCTCCACCTCATCGTCAAACAGCTCGATGCGCACTGCATACTGTTCCGCCTCGGCGGGAAACACGTCGATCACCTCACCCCGAACACGAAAGGTGCCGCGCCACAATTCCACATCATTGCGCTGATACTGCATGGACACCAGCCGCTGCAGAATCTCCCGCTGCGTCATGGTATCGCCCAGGCGTAGCTGCAAGATCATCTGCAGATACTGATCCGGATCACCCAGCCCATAGATAGCCGACACCGTGGCGATCAGAATCACATCCTCCCGTTCCAGCAGCGCTTTGGTGGCAGACAGGCGCAACTGTTCGATCTGCTCATTGATACTGGCATCTTTGGCAATATAGGTGTCTGATGCCGGCACATAGGCTTCCGGCTGATAGTAGTCGTAATAGGAGACAAAGTATTCCACCGCATTATGGGGGAAAAACTGCTTCATCTCGCCGTAGAGCTGAGCTGCGAGGGTTTTATTGTGGGCCAGAATAATCGTGGGCCGCTGCACCTGGGCGATGACATTGGCCATGGTAAAGGTCTTACCGGAGCCGGTCACCCCCAGCAAGGTTTGGAACATCTCCCCATCCTGCAGCCCCGCCACCAATTGGCGAATCGCCTCAGGCTGATCACCCGCCGGCTGATAATCCGAAACCAGTTGAAATCGTTTACCCACGCCCGACCTGATTAGCTAAAATCTAAAATTATTTGGCAAATTCTGGCGCCAAAGGCGCCGGCACCGTCATTATAAACTTACAGGAGGCCACATGAGCCAAGGTCTGTCACGCCGTGTTCAAGCCATTAAGCCCTCTCCCACGTTGGTTATTACCGCCAAAGCCGCCCAGCTGCGTCGCCAGGGGCGTGACATTATCAGTCTCGGTGCGGGCGAGCCGGATTTTGACACGCCGGAGCATATCAAGGCTGCCGCCATCCGTGCCATTGAAGCGGGGCAGACCCGCTATACACCGGTCGATGGCATCCCGGAGCTGAAAGAGGCCATCCAGGATAAATTCCAACGGGACAACCAACTTTCTTTTGAGGCGGACAACATTCTGGTCTCCTGCGGCGGCAAACAAAGCCTGTATAACCTGTTTCAGGCACTGCTCAACCCCGGTGATGAAGTGATCATTCCGGCCCCCTACTGGGTCTCCTATCCCGATATGGTCAAACTGGCTGAAGCGGAGCCTGTCATTATCCACGCGGGTATCAAGCAAGCGTTCAAGGTCACCGCCGGGCAGATCGAGGCGGCCATCAGCGAACGTACCCGACTGCTGATTCTCAACAGCCCCGCCAATCCCACCGGTGCAGTCTATACTTCTCGCGAACTGCGCGCTATCGCCGAGGTGCTGACACGCCACCCCAATGTGCTGATCGCCACCGACGACATGTACGAGCACATTATTCTGGGCGACATCCCCTTCACCAATCTCCTCAATGTCGCGCCAGAACTAAAAGAGCGCACCATCGTATTCAATGGTGTCTCCAAGGCCTATGCCATGACCGGCTGGCGCATCGGTTATGCGGCCGGGCCAAAAGAGATCATCAGCGCCATGCGCAAAATCCAGTCCCAGAGCACCTCCAACCCCAACTCCATTGCCCAGTGGGCCGCGGTGGCGGCCCTGACCGGCCCGCAGGACTGCATTAAGGTCATGGTCAGCGCCTTCAAAACCCGCAATGACTATGTCACTGAGGCCATCAACCGCATGCCAGGCATGCGCACCCTGGCAGCTAAAGGGGCGTTTTACAGCTTTATCGACATCTCCACCGCCATGGCGGACAAAGGCTTTGCCACGGATACTGACTTTGTCGCCGCCCTGCTGGAAGAGGCTGAAGTGGCCGCCGTCCCAGGCAGCGCCTTCGGCGCGCCGGGACACATGCGCATTAGCTTCGCCACCGCCCTGGAGACATTGCAAAAGGCCATGGCACGCATTGAATGCTTTTTACGGGGAGACCATCATGCCTGAACCCACCTTAACCCAGCGCTACCAAATGCCCCGCGAGGCCGCCGATTTGCGCGCCCGCGAAACCCTTGAGCGCTGTGCTCAATTAAAAGTTGCTCCCAACCCCATTCACTATACCCTGCTGTTCGAATACCTGACAAACATCGACCCCCTCTTCCAAGAAGAAATGGCGCAGACCCTACAACTGCATGCCTATGGCGATGAGGCGGCCGAAACCCTGTATCTACAGCTAATCACCAATATGCTGGCCCATATCCTGCCTATTGAGCAAACAGAGGACCTGTTTCAACAGTTGCGCAATGGCCTGGCGCAGTGGCTGGAAGGGTTTTCCGCAGAACAATCCACCTTAAAAGCCGATATCGCCACCCTGAAATCCCTGGCGCAAACGCAACAGTGCGCCACGCTTATTGAGCACCTGGAACAGAACATCCTGCCGCGCCTCAACCGCCTGGAGCACGCCTCCCACCAATTAATGGCCCATCTCAATGCGCAACATGCTCAACTCGAAAAGCTCCGCCACCAGTTCTCCGCCAATCACGTGCATGCACGCACAGATCCCCTCTCCGGCCTGCTGAACCGCCGCGGCCTGATGGAAGCGCTACAGCAGATTATTGAAACAGCCCAAACCTCAGGCGAAACCTTCAGTATCCTCTTGATTGATATCGACCATTTCAAAACAATCAATGACTCCTTCGGCCATGTGGTGGGTGATAGCGTGATTCGCTATCTGGGGCGCATGATTCAACGCAGCATCAAAGGCCAGGACATCGCCGCACGCCTAGGTGGGGAGGAATTTGTCATTGTGTTGCCCCAGACCTGCTACGACGGCGCAATGCATGTGGCGGAAAGTCTACGCCAACGTATCGCACAAAAAAATTAGCTGTTAAGTTGAATCATCAATCTTTGCAATTTACCATTTCTATCGGTGTCGCCGTCTATCAGCTGGGCGAGCCCATTGAAGCCCTGTTTGAGCGGGCAGATAAAGCACTGTATGCCGCCAAAACCCAAGGACGTAACCGTGTGGTGGGAGAAAGCCTTTAACCGACTGGGTATCATTGCGCTGATCAGCCTTGTGCTGGCTGCCTGTAATGCGCCTGATATGACTCCATCCGAACCCACGGCCCCAACCTATGAAAATGAAGCCTATACGCAGTTTCTAATTCGATTGACCCGCCTGTCCACCGAGGCCGTCCAACCCATCCCAGAAACGGTACCCGTGCAACCTAAAGTGGTCAAGCTGGGCAAAGAACTCTTTTTCTCCCCTCAACTCTCCCGCAATGACACCATAGCCTGCGCCAGCTGCCATATTCTCTCGCAAGGCGGTGACGACAACCGCCCCGTCTCCTTCGGCATCCATGGCCGCAAAGGTGAAATGAATTCCCCCACAGTGCTCAACAGCGGCTTCAATATCGCCCAGTTTTGGGATGGACGCGCGCCCACCCTGGAAGCCCAGGCAGAAGACCCGATCACCAACCCAGTGGAAATGGGGTTTGACACCTTGCAGCAGCTGGTGGATAAGCTCAATGCAGACGCTCACTGGCGCCAACGCTTTCTTGACACCTTTGGCGAACCGCCCACCGCCGACGGCCTCCGTTTTGCACTGGCCGAGTACCAACGCGCTCTGATTACCCCGGGCAGCCGCTTTGACCGCTATCTGATGGGCGATCAAGACGCCCTCAACGACCAAGAAAAGCGCGGCTGGCATGCCTTTCAACATCTAGGATGCATCAACTGCCATCAGGGCATCAACCTGGGCGGCACCCTGTTTCAAAAAATAGGGCTGTATAAACCGACCCTCATGGAAGAAAAACGCTGGTTAGGGCGCTTCAATGTGACCCAACATATTGAAGACAAATTTGTCTTCAAAGTACCCGGTCTGCGCAATGTAGCCGACACCGCCCCTTACTTTCATGACGGTAGCATCCCCACCCTGGAACAGGCTGTCGCCATCATGATTGAAGCCCAGATCGACCTGCCGCCCCAGCCGGAAATCATTGACGACCTGGTGGCCTTTCTGAAAACCCTCAGTGCCCCGCTCAAGGAGGTGGGCCTTGAGCCTTAACATGCCACTGCAATCTTTAAGTCGCTTCTTTATAGTAGTCGGCTTACTCCTAGTCATTCTAACCAGTGGCAGCGCCCTCTTTACCTTTATTAATTATCTCAGTAGTTCACAATTACTCCAGCACCAGCAACACATTTCAACCCAACTGACCCACCTGTCGAACCGTCTGTATGAAATAGAGACAGAACTGACCCGTCTCACACACTTGGCCAATCCACGCTATGACCGCCTGACCTGGCTGCTGAATGACTTTTTCAAATCTGTCGAACGCGCTCAATCACTGGTTGAAATCCACGCACCTGACCCTGTACTGACCGCCCAGTTACAGCGCCTTGAAAAACTGATAGCCGAAAAACGCCCCCTAATCGACCATGCACAACGTCAACATAGCCTGGTTACCACCAGCTATGCCCTGATTCCAACCTTAACTTCCCAGTGTTCGTTTGATGCCCATTCCCCATGGCCACCCTTTATCTATCAGGTACTCCAAAGCATCCTATTGGCGCACAACACGCCTGATCTACTCAATTCACTGATCACCCAAACAGAGCAGCTGGCGCCAACATTACCGGATCTTCCAGCCTGTACTCAATTGGTTCAGCATCTGCGCACCTTTCTTTACGGCTTCGCCGCCCTGTTGATCGATAAGCGCCAACTGAATCTCTCTCCCATCACCCAACTACAAGAAGAAATTCAACACCGGTTTGACCAACAACTGCAAACAGCCATCCAGCAAGCAGCGCACATACGAACACTCATGGGCGGGCTGTTGCTTCTGGCGCTATTGGTCATTTTGATCTTTATCTGGCTGCTGCTGCGGCAAATCCGCCTGTTACGCCAGCAAAGCCAAGCACTGAGCAAACATAACCGTTTTTATCGCGCCCTCAACCGCATCAATCATCTCCTCATCCAGACAACCGATGAAAGTGCCCTGTTACAGAAAACCTGCGATATCCTGGTCAGAGAGCTGGATGTTGCAGGCAGCGCCATCTTCCAACAGCGCACCCCCGATGAGGCACCCTTGAAGCTGGTTGCCCTCTCCCTGAGACAACAGACAGACAAACAAGCCATCATCAAAATACTACCTCCCTTGCAATTAAATGCCGAATATATGTCCTTCACCCACCGGGCCTGGCAGACAGGCGAAATCTGTCATCTTCAAGCCCCGTGGAAGGACGAACACTTTATCCCCTGGCTGCCCCTGTTCAATAGATTGCATATACAAAGCCTGGTGATTGTCCCCTTACAGATACACCAGCAGACCGTGGCCCTGCTGTATCTCTATCACACGGAACGGGATGGATTTGATGTCACCACGCTGAAGATCCTGGAAAAAATCCAACTTGACCTCTCCCTGGCACTGGAACGTCTACAGTTGCTTAAAACCCAACAAAGCCAGCAGATCATGCTGCAACTGGCAGAGGTGGCCTTCAATGCCCATGAGGGGATGGCCATCGCCACGGCAGATGCCCGCCTGCTGCGCACCAATCCCGCCCTGCAAACCCTAAGCGGTCACACCGAAGACGATCTGGAAGGCTGCCCTCTGTCACAACTGCTCTTACCGGTAGAGACCGTGCAGGAGGTTTTGAACAGCCTGCCAGAGAAAAAAACATGGCAAGGTGAGCTAACACTGCGCCATAAACAGGGCAAACAACTTCCCGTACGCGTGTCACTCACCTGGGTGCAGATGGAACTGTCCCAGGTTTTACCAGAGCTGCAGGACACCCTGCCAGATACCTATATTGTGATTCAAATACTGGACCTGTCCCAACTGCATGCGCTGGAGAAAAAACTGGAACAGTCCCAGCACACGGACCCGGTTACCGGCTTGCCTAACCGTCAAGCCTTGCTACTTAATCTACAGCAGGTGCTGAAGCACATCATGCCGGAAGAGAGCTGGGGTGTGCTCAGCATTATCAATATCCGCCACTTCAAGGCCGTCAACGACTCCCTCGGCCACAAAGGGGGCGATACGCTGCTGAAGGAGATCGGTCAGCGCCTCCACGAACAGCTGGACTTCCCCCACCTGACGGGCCGGGACGGCAACGATGAATTTGTCATTCTACCGCTGCAGTTCTTCCCAAACCGAGAAGCCGCGCAGAATGCTTGGCAAAGCCTATTTTCCAAG
Organism: Sulfurivirga caldicuralii; assembly: GCA_015661715.1. GTDB lineage: Bacteria > Pseudomonadota > Gammaproteobacteria > Thiomicrospirales > Thiomicrospiraceae > Sulfurivirga > Sulfurivirga caldicuralii_A. Next base: position 1,103 of record DQVN01000041.1, on the reverse strand, counting down.
ATCGAATCCCTGCTAATGCAGCCGGTGACCATTGATGATTATCAAATTCAGATAGAGATCTACGCCGGCACCACCTTCTTTACCCCCAAACAGACGCCAGATGCCGAAACACTGCTCAACCAAGCTGAACGGGCTGTGCGCCAAGCTAAAACCAGCCAAACACTACAGCAATACTACTACGACAGCGACAGCAACACCAAAGCCCAAAAACTGATCACCCTGCGCCACCAGTTAGAACAGGCTTTACACAAACAGGAACTGATCCTTTTCTATCAGCCGATTTACAGTGTGGCAGAGGATGATATCCCTCTGGCCGAAGCCCTGATCCGCTGGCAGCGGGGTGACAAACTGATCGCCCCGGGTGATTTTATCCCCGTATTGGAGCAGTCACCCCAGTTGATGGTGCGCGTTGGCCACTGGATTATTGAACAGGCCGTGACACAGTGCAGCCAGGTCAGCCAAGCACTGGGCAGGCCGTTTCAAGTGAGCATCAATCTGTCAGCCATCCAGTTCAACGACCCTAAACTGACCCAAGTGCTGGAAATGGCCATTCGGTCCAAAGGTTTGCAGCCCAGTCAAATCACGCTGGAAATCACCGAAACCATCCTTGCCTCTAACTTGGAACAAGCGATCACTACACTGACCACTCTCAAGTCACTGGGCTTTCAAGTTGCCATTGACGATTTTGGCACTGGCTACTCTTCCCTGCAGTATTTGCAGCGTTTCTCTGCAGACAAAATCAAGCTGGATAAGACCTTCGTGGATCCACTGGACGCCCAGGATCCCGCTTCCAAGGCCATTCCAGAAGCCACGATTGCCATGGCCCATGCGCTGGGCGCTCAAGTGATCACTGAAGGTGTGGAAACCGAAGCGCAGCGGGCCCTGCTGCAGCGTATGGGCTGCGATATGATCCAAGGCTATCTGATTGCCAAACCCATGCCCTTAGACAAGTTGATTGAATGGCTAAAAGGCCGGTCGGACGCCTAACCACGATCTGCTTGGTTGCTCACCGCCCCGCCGGCTGCATGGGCTGTCTCTTCCCATACCTCCCCTCAAAACAGCACCCTATCTTGCACCAGCCACCCGGCCTGGCACACTGCCTC
>DQVN01000054.1 GCA_015661715.1 Sulfurivirga caldicuralii | reverse complement strand
GTGGTGGCCATTGGCGCCGTGTTTTCTACGGCCGTGGTCTGGGTGTTTGCGCCGGGTTTTCATGCTGAGCCGGAGAAGTTCGCGTTGACGGCTCAGTTGCTGCAGTTGACCTTTCCCTATTTGCTCCTGATCTCTCTGGTGGCCCTCTCATCCGCCCTGCTCAATACCTATGGGCATTTTGCTGTTCCCGCCTTTACGCCGGTGCTGCTCAATGGGGCGTTGATTTTTGCTGCGGTGGTGCTGTCGGGCTATTTTCAACCTTCTGTGCTGGCGCTGGGTTGGGGGGTGTTGTTGGCTGGGGTGCTGCAGCTTGCGTTTCATCTACCCTTTTTGTGGCGTTTGGGGCTGTTGCCGCGACCGCGGCCGATTGCGGATCCTGGCGTGGATGAGGTTAAAAAACTGATGCTGCCAGCCCTGTTTGGCGTCTCTGTGGCCCAGATCAACCTATTGATCGATACCATTCTGGCCTCTTTTCTGGTGACGGGGTCGGTGTCATGGCTGTATTATGCAGACCGGTTAATGGAGTTTCCTTTAGGTGTGTTTGGCATTGCGCTGGCCACGGTGGCGCTGCCGGGTCTGAGTAAGAAAGCGGCCCGGGCGGACTGGGTGGGGTTTCAGGCGGATGTGGATCTGGCGCTGCGGCTGATCTGGCTGGTGGGGATGCCCGCTATGATGGGACTGGCGCTGTTGGCGGCACCGCTGCTGACCACCCTGTTTCACTATGGTGCCTTCAGCGATGGGGATGTGCATCAGTCGGCCCGGGCCCTGATGGCCTATAGTTTGGGGCTGGTGGGCTTTATGTTGGTGAAGGTGCTGGCCCCGGCCTTCTACGCCCTGAAAGATATGCAAACGCCGGTGCGTATTGCGGTGGTGGCGCTGGTGGTCAATACGGTGTTGAATTTGTTGTTGATCTGGCCGCTGGCCCATGCCGGGTTGGCATTGGCCACCAGTCTATCGGCGCTGGTGAATGCCGCTTTGCTCTATCGCGCGCTGCGCCGTGCAGGGCACTATGGGCCCATGGCGGGCTGGCAGCGATTGTTTATTCAGGGCGTTGTGGCGCTTATGGTGATGGGCGGGTGGCTGTGGTGGTGGACGCCGGCGTTGGCATGGTGGTTGAATGCCGGGGTATTGGAGCGAGTGATGGCGCTGGCAGCGTTGATCGGTAGTGGCGCGCTGGTCTATGGCGGGGCGCTCTATCTTCTGGGCTGGCGCCCGGCACAACTCAAGGCGAGGGTGAACGGTGCATCTGATTCGCGGTCTGCATAATCTGGCGCATTCCGCCTGTGCGCCTTTAGCGCAGGGGTGTGTGCTCACCATTGGCAATTTTGATGGCGTACACCGCGGTCATCAGCGGGTGCTTGCCGCTTTGAATGATGCGCGCACCCGCTTGGGGTTGCCCAGTGTGGTCATGCTATTCGAGCCGCATCCGGTAGAGTTTTTTGCACCGCAGCAGGCGCCTGTGCGTCTGATGAACTTGCGGGAAAAGCTTCTTGCTTTGCGGCCCTGTGGCGTGGATTATGTGTTGATGGTGCGCTTTGATGCAGCCTTCGCCGCTTTGTCTGCGGATGCTTTTGTGCGGGAGATTCTGCACCAGCAGCTCCATACCCGTTTTGTTTCCGTGGGCGATGATTTTCGTTTTGGCGCCGGCCGCAAAGGAGATTTTACCCTGTTGCAGCGTATGGGCCGACAGTTGGGCTTTGCCGTGACCCATCAGCCCACCTTTGTATGGGCGGGCGAGCGGGTCAGCTCCACGCGGATTCGTCAGGCGCTGGCGGCGGCGGACTTACCGCTGGCCGAGCAATTGTTGGGACGGCCCTTCGCGTTTACAGGGCGGGTGATCCATGGGCAGAAAAGGGGGCGGAAACTGGGCTTTCCTACGCTCAATATCAATCCTAAGCGGCCACGGTTGCCGGTGCAGGGTGTGTTCGCCGTGCGGGTGGATATTGAAGAAACGGGGGAATGGAATCTGCCGGCAGTGGCCAATGTGGGTGTGCGCCCAACGGTAGATGGGCTGCGTCCCAGTGTGGAGGTACATGTTTTTGATTGGGCGAAGATGGTTTATGGCGCCCATATCACGGTAAAATTAACCGATTTCATTCGCCCTGAGCGCCGGTTTGATACCTTGGCGGCGCTGACGGCCCAGATCGAAGAGGATGCGCGGCAGGCGCGCGCACGGTTAGGACTCAACTAAAGACGAGATCATGGCAGACGATAAGAAACAATCCAACTATCCGCTTAACCTTCCCCAAACCGATTTTCCCATGCGTGGCAACTTGCCCAAGCGGGAGCCAGTGCAGGTGTCGCAGTGGTTGCAAGAGGGGCTTTATCAGAAGGTGCGCCGTGCCAAGGCCGGCAAGCCGAAGTTTGTGTTGCACGATGGCCCGCCCTATGCCAATGGCAATATTCATATCGGCCATGCGGTCAATAAAGTTCTCAAGGACATTATCGTTAAGGCCAAAGGCTTTGCCGGGTTTGATGCCCCCTATGTGCCTGGCTGGGATTGCCATGGATTGCCCATTGAGCTGAATGTGGAAAAGAAGCTGGGCAAGGTGGGTGATAAGGTGGATGCGCGCACCTTTCGTCAGGCTTGTCGTGACTATGCGCAACAGCAGGTGGAAGCGCAAATGGCGGATTTTCAGCGCCTTGGGGTATTGGCGGACTGGGATAACCCCTATCTGACCAAGGATTTCCGCTTTGAAGCAGATGAAGTGCGCGCTTTGGGGCGGATGCTGGCCAATGGGCATATCACTCGCGGGGTCAAGCCGGTCTACTGGTCTGTGGGAGCGGGCTCTGCGCTGGCGGAAGCGGAGGTGGAGTATCAGGATAAGGTGTCCAATGCCATCTATGTGCGCTTTGCGGTGGTGGATGAGGCCGATTTGTTGAGCCGGATGACCCCGCTGGAGGGTGGGCCAGGCGAAGGGGCCATCTCCGTGGTGATCTGGACCACCACCCCCTGGACATTGCCGGCCAACCTGGCAGTGGCACTGAACCCTGAGCTGGAATATGTGCTGGTGCAGATGGGGCATGAGCGGGTTTTGCTGGCTGAAGGGTTGATGGAAGAGCGCCTCAACCACTGGGGGGTGGAAGATTATGCGGTGGTGGCTACGGCCAAAGGCGCTGCGTTGGAAGGGGTCAAGTTGCATCATCCCTTTTATGCGCGGGTGGTGCCGGTGATTCTGGGGGATCATGTCACCCTGGATGCGGGCACCGGTTGTGTGCACACCGCACCGGGCCATGGTCAGGAAGACTTCGAGGTAGGCCAGCGTTATGGTCTGGCGGTGCTCTGCCCGGTAGACAGCCGGGGGGTATTTACGGCTGAAGCGCCCGGTTTCGCCGGTAAGCATGTGCACAAGGTGGATGAGGAGATCATCGCCCTGCTGCAGGAGAAGGGCGCACTGGTGCACCATGGCACGCTCAAACACAGCTATCCCCACTGCTGGCGCACCAAAACGCCGCTGATTTTCCGCGCCACCAGCCAGTGGTTTATCAGCATGGACTGCCAGCATTTGCGCCAACAGGCGTTGGCGGCCATACCCAAAGTGCGTTGGGTGCCGGATTGGGGGCGCAACCGGATCGAGAAGATGATCGAGGGGCGGCCGGATTGGTGTATCTCCCGTCAGCGCCACTGGGGCGTGCCCATTACCTTTATCGTCCATCGGGAGACGGGCGAGCTGCATCCACGCATGGTGGAGCTGATCGAGCCCATTGCCCAGCGGATCGAGACGGGGTCGATCGATGCCTGGTATGAATTGGATCTGGCTGAGCTGATTGGCGATGAAGCGGCAGAGTATGAAAAGGTGACCGATATTCTCGATGTGTGGTTTGATTCCGGGGTCACCCACTTTGCCGTTTGTGCCCGCCGTGAGGAACTGGATCGTCCGGCGGATCTCTATCTGGAAGGCTCCGACCAGCACCGGGGGTGGTTCCAGTCCAGCCTGCTAACCGCCTTAGCGATGGATGGTCAGGCGCCCTACCGTCAGGTGTTGACCCATGGTTTCACCGTGGACGAAAAGGGGCGCAAGATGTCCAAGTCTTTGGGCAATGTGGTGGCGCCCCAGGCGGTCATGAACAACTTTGGCGCGGACATTTTGCGCCTGTGGATCGCCGGCTCCGACTACCGCTATGAGATGAGTGTCTCCGATGAGATCATCAAGCGTACCGCAGACAGCTACCGGCGTATCCGCAATACCGCCCGCTTCATGTTGGCCAACCTCAATGGCTTTGATCCGGCGCAACACACGCTGGATTATGCCGCGTTGCTGCCTTTGGATCAGTGGGTGATCGGCCGGGCTTATCAGATTCAACAGGCGGTGGATACGGCTTATGGGGCGTACAACTTCCACCGCATCACCCAGTTGGTGCATCATTTCTGTGCCGAGGATCTGGGCGCCTTTTATCTGGATATCATCAAAGACCGCCAGTATACCTGTCAGGCGGACTCCCAGCCGCGCCGTTCCGCACAGACCGCGCTGTATCATGTGCTGGAGGCCATGGTGCGTTGGATTGCCCCCATTCTCAGCTTCACTGCAGAGGAGATCTGGCGACACATGCCCGGTGATCGCAGCGACACCATTTTTACCGAGGAGTGGTATACGGGTCTGACGGCGTTGGATGAAGAGGCACCCATGAACTCTGCTTTCTGGGATGCAATCCTTACGGTGCGCAAGGCGGTCAACAAACAGTTGGAGGCATTGCGTAATGCGGGGCAGATCAAGGGGTCGTTGACTGCTGAGATCACCCTTTATGCTGAGGAAGGGCTGTATGACAAATTGGCGGCGTTGGGGGATGAGCTGCACTTTGTCATGATCACCTCTGAGGCCCGTGTGCGTCCAGCGGCCGAGCGGCCCCATTCAGCCGTGGCGGCAGAGGAGTGTGCCGGGTTGTGGATCGAGGCTAAGCCGACAGATAAGCCTAAGTGTGTGCGTTGCTGGCATCACCGGGATGATGTGGGCACCCATGGGGACTATCCTGATTTGTGCGGGCGCTGTGTAGAGAATGTGGCCGGTGCAGGGGAGATGCGCCGCTTTGCGTAACAGTGCTCTGCGCTATTGGCCGCTGGCGGTGGCGGTACTGGTATTGGATCTGCTCAGTAAATGGGCGGCCAATGCCTATCTGGACTATGGCCAGCCGTTGGCGGTGCTGCCCCACTTTAATCTGACCCTGCACTATAACACCGGCGCGGCCTTCAGCTTTCTGGCCGATGCCGGGGGGTGGCAGCGCTGGGCATTTTCCCTGCTGGCGCTGGTGATGATCGCTGTGATGCTGTGGTGGTTGCATCGATTACCGCCTCGTCTGAATTGTGAAGCTTTGGGATTGCATCTGGTTATTGGTGGTGCGGCAGGTAATCTGCTGGAGCGCCTGTGGGATGGGCGGGTGACCGACTTTTTCGACTTTTATATTGGCAGTTGGCATTACGCCACCTTTAATGGCGCGGATGTGGCCATTACCTTGGGGGCTGTCTGTCTGGTGGTGCATGAGTTCATCTTAAGGCCGCGGCAGGAGCGGTCGTCGTGAAGCAGGCGGATGTACTGATCATCGGTGGGGGGATCAGCGGGCTGATGAGCGCCTGGTATCTGCACCGGGCGGGTCGACAGGTGCGGGTGCTGGAGCGTCATACCTGTGGGCGGGAAGCCAGTTGGGCCGGGGGGGGCATTCTGTCGCCCATGTATCCCTGGCGCTATCCCGATGCAGTCAATGTGCTGGCGCAACACAGCCAGCGCCAGTTTGAGGCTTTAAGCGCAGAGCTGGCGGCGTTGACCGGTATCGACCCGGAATATCACCCCTGTGGTCTGTTGATGTTGGACAGTGAGGACTGGGAAGTCGCTCAGCAGTGGTGCGAGCGCTGGGGTTATGCGCTGGAGGTGTTGACCGATCGAGACCTGGCGCTACTCGAGCCCCGTCTGCACACCCAGCGTCGCCTGGGCTTGTGGATGCCGGAAATCGCCTCCCTACGTAACCCCCGCCTGATGAAGGCGCTTAAAAAAGCCCTGCTGCTGCAGGGTGTTGAGATAGACGAGCATTGTGCGGTTGAGCGTATTGAGGGTGAAACGGGGCAGGTGACCACCGCCCATGGCATCTGGCAGGCCGAGGCGGTCGTGTTGGCCGCAGGTGCCTGGAGTGCGCACCTGTTGCCGGATCTGGCCATTGAACCGGTGAAAGGGCAGATGATCGCCTTTGATACGCCCTCCGGTTTTCTGCGGCATATGGTGATGGAGAAGGGATGCTATCTGATTCCGCGTAAGGATGGCCTGGTGGTGGTGGGTTCCACCTTGGAGGCCGGCACCTTTGATAAAACCCCGACGGCCTCGGTGCGCCAACAGCTGATGGAGTTTGCCCTCAGCCGGTATCCGGAGCTGGGCATGTTCGAGGTGGCGTACCATTGGGCAGGGATCCGCCCGGGTAAGGCGGATAGTATTCCCTATATCGGCCGGGTGCCGGGGCGGGAAAGGTTGTGGATGAATGCGGGGCACTTCCGCAATGGGGTGGTGACCTCAATTGCCAGTGCGCAGTTGTTGACGGCTCTGATGCAGGGTGAGACACCGCCTGTTGATCCGGCCCCCTATGCTTTTTAGGCCGTATTGTGTGCCAAGGCGGTAGTGGGTAATAGATTGGTTAGGGCACTGTTTGGGTACCTGCCCCGCGTATACTGGATTTTTTCAGACGTATTTTGTAGTCAATAAAGGCTTGGATTTCTGCCAGGTCGGAATCAGAGGGATTGTCCCACTCAACCCTCAGCAGGTGCTTGTCATTGTGTAGGGTATGGGAGCGCACGATACAGAATAATTTCAGGGTGGCAAAGTGGTCCCCGGCGGGTAGGTCGAAAACCAGTTCCAGCCGTGTGCCTGGGGAGGCTTTTGCTGGGCTTTCGAGTGCTGCATCGTGCAGGGAGATTCCAACCAGTCGCCCTTTGACTTGCCGATTGCCGCCAATAATTTTAACCGGCCGATTGGTGGTGACCCGTTGTGCCGTGTGCTGTCCGTCCATAGCTATAATGGAAGTCCCTTTTGCAATTGCAACACCAGGAGCTAAGTATGCCTTACACCATTGATGTTGACAATATCAAATGCGGCGGCTGCGCCAACAGTATTCGTAAAGCGTTGCTGGCGCTGCCGGGGGTTGAGGAGGTGGATGTGGATATTGAGGCAGGCCGTGTGGCAGTGCAGGGCGATGAAGAGACCCGTGCGGCCGTGGTGGAAGCCTTGGGTCGGATGGGGTATCCCGAACGGGGCAGTGTCTCCGGTCTGGCGGCGGCGGGGGCCAAGGCCAAATCTTTTGTCAGTTGTGCTGTGGGTAAGCTGGACAAATAAGGCATTTCAATGGTGCAGATCAACTACGAAGGCATTGAGCAGCAGCCCGTGGCGGCGTTTGCCGAAAAGGCTTACCTGGATTACGCCATGTATGTCATTTTGGACCGGGCGCTGCCCCACATTGGTGATGGGCTGAAACCGGTCCAGCGGCGTATTATCTATGCCATGAGCGAGCTGGGGCTGCGTGCCTCAGCCAAGTACAAGAAGTCCGCCCGGACTGTCGGTGATGTGCTGGGTAAGTTTCATCCCCATGGGGATGCCGCCTGCTATGAGGCCATGGTGCTTATGGCTCAGCCATTTTCCTTTCGTTATCCGTTGGTGGATGGCCAGGGTAACTGGGGCTCAATTGATGATCCCAAGTCCTTTGCCGCCATGCGCTACACCGAGGCGCGTCTGTCCCCGTTCGCCCAACTGCTGTTGGAGGAGGTGGGGCAGGGAACCGTAGACTGGATGCCCAACTTTGATGGCACTTTGCAGGAGCCCGCCGTGTTGCCCGCTCAGGTGCCCCATGTGCTGCTCAATGGCACCTCCGGCATTGCCGTGGGCATGGCCACGGATATCCCACCGCATAATTTGCGGGAAGTGGTGGCCGCTTGTGTGGCTTTGCTGGAAGATCCGGATTTGAGTGTGGCCTCACTGATGACGTACCTGCCCGGGCCGGATTATCCCACCGGTGCCGAAATCATCACCCCGCCCGACCAGTTACGGAAGTTGTACGAAACCGGTCAGGGCACCTTGCGGCAGCGGGCGCGTTGGCATGTGGAAGATGGGGTTCAGGTGGTGGTGGATGCGCTGCCCTATCAGGCCTCTGGCGCACGTATTTTGGAACAGATCGCCGAACAGATGCGCGCTAAAAAACTGCCGATGGTGGTGGATCTACGCGATGAGTCAGATCATGAGGCGCCTGTTCGTCTGGTGATTGAGCTCAAAAGTCGTCGGGTGGATGTGGCGGCGGTGATGAGTCATCTGTTTGCCAGTACGGATTTGGAGCGCAGCTATCGGGTTAATTTGAATGTGATCGGACTGGATGGTCGCCCTCAGGTCAAGCCCCTGAATAAACTGCTCAATGAATGGCTGCACTTTCGCATCCTGACGGTTCGCCGCCGTTTGCAGTACCGTCTGGATAAAGTGCGGGATCGCTTGCATATTCTTGAGGGTCTGTTGCTCGCCTTTTTGCATATCGATGAGGTAATCCGCATTATCCGCGAGGAAGAAGCGCCCAAAGCGGTATTGATGCAAACCTTTCAGCTCACCGAGCGGCAGGCTGAGGCGATTCTGGAGTTGAAGTTGCGCCACCTGGCCCGGCTGGAGGAGATGAAAATCCGTACGGAGCAGGCGGAGCTGGCCGCAGAGCGGCAACGGCTGGAGACGCTGTTGGGCTCGGAGGCGCGGTTGAAAAATCGGGTGAAAGCGGAATTGCAGCAGGCGGCCGAACGCTATGGGGATGCCCGCCGTTCCCCGCTGGTGGTGCGTGAGGCGGCCCGACCCTTAAGTATGACGCAACTGGTGCCTGCAGAGCCCGTGACCGTTGTGATATCGGAAAATGGTTGGATCCGCGCCGCCAAAGGGCATGATGTGGATGGACGCAAGCTCAGCTACAAGGCGGGGGATGCTTTTCTGGCCCAGGCAAGAGGCAATACGCGTATGCCCACGCTGTTGCTGGACAGCACCGGGCGCATCTATACCCTGCCCACCCATGAACTGCCCTCGGCACGCAGCCATGGTGAGCCGGTCAGCGGCCGGATCAGTCTGCCTCAGGGGGCGCGAATCGTGGCGGTGGCACTGGCGGCACCGGAGGCGTGGCTGTTGCTGGCCAGCACGGCCAATCAAGGCTTTGTTGCTCAGGTGAAGGATCTGATCAGCAAGACCCGCAATGGGAAGGCGGTGCTGAATCTGGCAGAAAATGCTGTTCCTCTTCCGCCGGTGGCGCTCAACCCCAATGAAGACTGGGTAGCTGTGGCCTCCAGCGAGCCACGTCTACTGCTGTTCCCGGCGATTCAGTTGCCGCGCTTGAGCAAGGGTAAAGGGGTGAAGCTGATGCAGCTGCCCAAAGGGGAGGTTATTCAGGCAGTGGGC
>DQVN01000114.1 GCA_015661715.1 Sulfurivirga caldicuralii | reverse complement strand
TCCGATTGCGATGGACGAAGGTCTGCGTTTTGCGATCCGTGAAGGTGGTCGTACAGTCGGCGCCGGTGTGGTCGCTAAAGTAATCGAGTAAAACACACTTGAAAAATGATAAGGGGGCTGCTATAGTCCCCTTTTTCCGATCTAGGGGTATAGCTCCAATTGGTAGAGCAGCGGATTCCAAATCCGCAGGTTGTAGGTTCGAATCCTACTGCCCCTGCCAGAATACTCGCGACTTGCCTTTGGCAAGTCGTTTTTATTGAAGGCCATTATGAGTAAACATCATCGGAAGGTAGAAGCAAGTAGGGCTGTGACCGCTTCGGGCCGCAGTGCGGACAGGGTTCAGCTTCTGCTGGGTGTGGCTGCCCTTGTAGTAGGTCTTGTACTGTATTACACGCAAACTCAGTTGCATCAGTTAGTCCGTGTAGGCATTGTATTGGGCGCGGCTGGGTTGGCCGGTTATTTGGTCTATCGCACTGAAATAGGTAAGCGTTGGGCGCAGTTCTTATCAGAGACAAGAAAGGAGCTGCGTCTGGTCGTGTGGCCAACGCGTAAGGAAGTGTTGAATACAACCGTAATGATTATTGTCGTGGTCATTATTATGGGTATTTTCTTGTGGTTGGTCGATATGTTCTTCCTGTGGGCCGTAGAATGGCTGACAGGCCGCGGAGGCTGATATGGCAAAAAGGTGGTATGTGGTTCATGCCTATTCGGGTTATGAAAACAAGGTAAAAGAAAAGCTTAAGGAATATATTGAGCGTGCCGGCCTGGATGATTACTTTGGGCGTATTTTGGTGCCTTCTGAAGAGGTTATTGAAGTTCGTGATGGTAAAAAGCGCAAGAGCGAACGTAAGTTCTTCCCCGGCTATGTGCTGGTAGAGATGGAGATGAATGAAGACACCTGGCATTTAGTGAAGAGTGTGCCTCAGGTGATGGGTTTTATTGGGGGGACATCAGAGCGACCTGCGCCGATCACCCAGAAAGAGGTGGATCGTATTCTGCAGAAGGTTGAGGAGGTGGTTGATAAGCCTCGTCCGAAGGTGATCTTTGAGCCAGGTGAGGTGGTGCGCATTGTCGATGGGCCTTTTACCGATTTTGAGGCTGTTGTGGAAGGGGTGGACTATGACAAGAGCAAACTTCAGGTATCTGTATTGATTTTTGGTCGGTCCACGCCGGTTGAGTTGGAATTCTCTCAAGTAGAGAAGCTTTGATCCGTAAGGATTTGGGGAGCCGTCAGGCGTTTTAACCCATTAAGGAGTGTTTTATGGCAAAGAAAGTTGAAGCCTATATTAAATTGCAAGTGCCTGCGGGTAGTGCAAACCCTTCTCCGCCAGTTGGTCCTGCTTTGGGTCAGCATGGCGTCAATATTATGGAGTTCTGTAAAGCGTTTAATGCGCAAACACAGAACTTGGAAAAGGGAATGCCGATCCCTGTCGTTATCACGGTATATAACGATCGGTCTTTTACCTTTGTTACCAAAACGCCACCTGCTTCAGTACTTTTAAAGAAAGCCGCTGGGGTGCAAAAGGGTAGTAGCGTGCCCAATTTGGATAAGGTGGGCAAGGTGACAAAGTCTCAGATCCGTGAAATTGCTGAGACGAAGATGCCTGACTTGAATGCAAATGACATGGATGCTGCCATGCGCATTATTGAAGGTTCTGCGCGCAGCATGGGTATCGATGTGGTGGAGGACTGAGGCCATGGCTAAGCTGACTAAAAAACAGAAGATGATCAAGGAGAAGCTGGACACATCAAAAGTGTACAGCGCAGATGAAGCATTTAAGCTGGTCAAAGAGTTCGCCACCGCAAAGTTTGATGAGTCGGTCGATGCAGCTATACGGTTGGGTGTGGATCCGCGCAAATCTGACCAAGTGGTGCGGGGTGCAACTGTTCTGCCGCATGGGACAGGTAAGTCCGTTAAGGTTGCAGTTTTTACGAGCGATGCGCAGGCGGATGCTGCAAAAGCAGCCGGTGCAGATTATGTGGGTATGGAAGATCTGGCTGAAGAAATCAAGAAAGGTATGATGGACTTTGATGTGGTCATTGCAAGTCCAGATGCTATGCGTGTGGTAGGTCAGCTGGGTCAGATTTTGGGGCCGCGAGGTTTGATGCCCAATCCGAAGACCGGTACGGTAACGCCAAATGTAGCAGAGGCAGTTAAAAATGCCAAAGCGGGTCAGGTGCGCTATCGTGTGGATAAAGCCGGTATTGTGCATGCGCCAATCGGTAGGGCTTCTTTTGCTCCAGAGCAATTGAAAGAAAACTTAGAAGCGCTGATTAATGATTTGAAGAAATTAAAACCTGCTTCAGCGAAAGGAACCTATATTAAAAAGATAGCTGTAAGCAGCACAATGGGTCCAGGTTTGACCGTGGATCCAAACAGTTTGGACATCTGATCGCTTGTATCAGATGTGGGCGTTAGGCCTAGCGGCGCAAGCCGTCCAGTGCGATTGGGATTTCTCCAGCTATTTGGTGAAGGCCCATCGCAGACCATAGGTGCGCCGAGAGGATCGGCGCTTAAATTGTCGCCTATGTAGATGGTGGGGTGCATGCCCCGAATTGGAGGTTATATGGCACTAAAACTCGAAGATAAGAAGCGCATCGTTGAAGAAGTGCACGCTCTGGCAGAGGGTGCTTATTCAATCGTTGCTGCCGAATATCGCGGGTTGACAGTGGAGCAGATGACCAACCTGCGCCGTCAAGCGCGGGAGGCTAATGTGGTGGTTCGCGTGGTAAAAAACACGTTGGCCCGCCGCGCCTTGCAGGGAACGCAGTTCGAAGACATGGGTGAACATCTGATCGGTCCTTTGGTGCTGATCATATCCATGGAAGATCCGGGTTCTGCTGCGCGTATTGTTAAAGCTTTCCGCAAAGAAGTGCAGGCACTGGAACCTAAGGTACTCTCCATCGGTAACGGTGCGATGAGTGGGGATCAGTTGGATGCGGTTGCTTCACTGCCGACCTACGATGAGGCGCTTAGCAAGCTGATGTACGTCATGAAGGCGCCTGTAGAAAAGCTGGCTCGTACCCTCAACGAGGTGCCTGGCAAGCTGGTTCGCACAGTGGCAGCTATCAAGGACGTCAAAGAAAAAGAAGCGGCTTGATTTTAGTTTTTATACGTTTACTTAAATAGTTAGGAGAAATCTATTATGGCAAATCTGACTAAAGATGATATTTTGGAAGCCATTGCCAACATGTCCGTAATGGAAGTTGTTGAGCTGGTTGAGGCAATGGAAGAAAAGTTTGGGGTTTCAGCTGCTGCTGCTGCGGTTGCTGTAGCCGCACCGGGCGCAGCAGGTGGTGATGCGGGCGCTGCTGAAGAAAAAACCGAGTTTGATGTTGTGCTGAAGTCTGCAGGTGGTAACAAAGTTGCTGCAATTAAGGCAGTGCGCGCCATTACTGGTTTGGGTCTGAAAGAGGCTAAGCAAGCAGTAGAATCTGCGCCGACTGTGCTGAAAGAAGGTATTTCTAAAGAAGAAGCTGAAGAGATTAAGAAGCAGCTTGAAGAAGCCGGTGCGGAAGCTGAAATCAAGTAAAGATTTCAGTTTAGCTGCTTAGGCAGCAGGTGTAAGGCTGGCGGTTTCCCGCCGGCCTTTTCGTGCTTGATGTGACTCAGTAAGCCGATAGGTTCCGGTGAATCTATCGGCTTGATGAGTCTGCAGGTTTCTCTGAACCTGCATCCGGGAAGTGGGGTGACCACACTTTTCAACCACCGATAAGCGAGTCCTCGAGGTAAAAATGGCCTACTCTCTGACAGAAAAAAAACGCATCCGTAAGAATTTTGCCAAGCGCCCCTCCATTCAAGAGGTGCCCTATCTGATTTCACTGCAGAAAAACTCTTATGCTGAGTTCTTACAGCTGGATGTGCCGCCTTTGCAACGTAAGGAAGTCGGGTTGCATGCAGCATTTAAGTCCATTTTTCCAATCAGGGGTGTGGCAGGAACGGCGGACCTGGAATATGTGAGCTATGAAATCGGTCAGCCAGAATTTGATGTGCGTGAATGTAAGCTGCGCGGTGTGACCTATGATGCGCCGTTGCGCGTGAAAATGCGCGTGGTTTTGTATGACAAGGATTCAGGTCCGGTTGGCAAGCGTAAGATCAAGGACGTTAAGGAACAGAGTGTTTATCTGGGTGATATTCCATTGATGACCGAGACAGGTACTTTTGTCATCAATGGAACTGAGCGTGTTATTGTGACCCAGTTGCACCGGTCGCCAGGTGTTGTGTTTGATAGCGATAAGGGCAAATCTGCTGGTGGTAAGGTGCTGTTTAATGCGCGTATCATCCCTTATCGTGGTTCCTGGTTAGATTTTGAATTTGATCAGAATGACATTCTCTATGCTCGGATTGACCGGCGGCGTAAGTTACCGGTGACGGTGCTGTTACGCGCCATGGGTTACACCAATGAGCAGATACTTGATCTGTTCTTTGAAAAGAGCACGCTTAAAGTCGAAGGTGGTAAATTCCTGCTGAAGGCACAACCAGAACAACTTAAGGGACAGACAGCCACTTTCGATATTGTGGTTGATGGCAAAACACTGGTTAAAGCGGGCAGAAAGATTACATCTCGCACGATTAAACAGTTGAAGGAAGCGGGTGCTGAGTGGATTGAAGTGCCCGTTGAATATGTTGTAGGCAAGGTGTTGGCCCACGATTTGGTTGATACCTCAACTGGAGAGATTTTGGCCACGGCAAATAGCGTGATTACACCCGAGCTGGCTGAGGCATTGGCGGAGAAAAATGGTCTGACCTTTAATGTGCTTTATGTAGATGAATTAGAGGCAGGAGACTATATTTCTCGTACACTTGCTGCTGATCATACGGCTTCACAACTGGAAGCGCAGGTTGAAATATATCGCATGATGCGTCCCGGTGAGCCGCCCACGAAAGAAACAGCTGAGCAGTTGTTTAATGATCTATTTTTCTCGGAAGAGCGCTATGATCTGTCTGCTGTTGGGCGGATGAAACTGAATCGTCGGTTGGGGCGTGATACTGATCAGGGACCACGTACTCTAACGAATGAAGACATTATCGATGTAGTGCGTGAGCTGATCAAAATTCGTAATGGTCAGAGTACAGTTGATGATATTGACACCTTAGGCAACCGTCGCATCCGTGCGGTGGGTGAGATGGCAGAGAATGCGTTCCGAGTTGGGCTGGTGCGTGTAGAGCGGGCGGTCAAGGAGCGTTTGAACAACGCCGAGAGTGAGGGGCTGATGCCACAGGACCTGGTCAATGCGAAACCAGTTTCTGCTGCGATCAAAGAGTTCTTTGGTTCCAGTCAGCTGTCTCAGTTTATGGATCAGGTCAATCCCTTGTCTGAAATCACCCATAAGCGTCGGGTTTCAGCATTGGGGCCAGGGGGGCTGACCCGAGAGCGCGCTGGCTTTGAGGTGCGTGACGTCCATCCCACCCATTATGGTCGTCTGTGTCCGATTGAGACACCGGAAGGTCCTAATATCGGATTAATCAATACATTGGCGGTTTATGCTAAGACCAACGAGTATGGTTTTCTTGAGACGCCCTATCGTAAGGTGGTCGATGGCAAAGTGACCGACGAGATTCACTATGTATCGGCGATTGATGAAGCGCAGTATGTGATTGCTCAAGCCAATGTGATGTTGGATGAAGAAGGGCGGATCAAGGAAGAGCTCGTATCCGCTCGTCATCAGAACGAGTTCACTCTGGCTTCGGCCAAAGATGTGGACTATATGGATATTGCGCCACAGCAGATCGTATCTGTAGCCGCCTCCCTGATTCCTTTTTTGGAGCATGATGATGCCAACCGTGCTTTGATGGGTTCTAACATGCAGCGTCAGGCGGTGCCAACGGTACGGGCGGATAAGCCACTGGTGGGTACCGGTATGGAGCGCAAGGTGGCCATTGATTCCGGCGTGACGGTTGTGGCCAATCGTGGCGGTATCGTTGTTTCAGCCGATGCCGAGCGTATCGTGGTGCGCGTTAATGAAGAAGAAATCGGCACAGGTGAAACGGGCGTTGATATCTACAATCTGGTCAAGTATCAGCGTTCAAATCAGAACACGTGTATGAATCAGCGCCCCATCGTCAAAGCGGGCGATCGGGTGCAGAAAGGTGATGTTCTGGCCGATGGGCCGTCCACGGATCTGGGCGAACTGGCACTGGGTCAGAACATGCGTGTCGCTTTTGTGCCGTGGAATGGTTACAACTTTGAAGATTCCATTTTGATCTCAGAGCGTGTCGTCCAGGAAGATCGTTACACGACGATTCATATTGAGGAATTAACCTGTCTGGCGCGGGATACTAAGCTGGGGCCGGAAGAAATTACCGATGATATTCCTAATGTCAGCGAAGCAGCCCTCTCTAAGCTGGATGAAGCAGGGATTATCTATGTGGGGGCTCAGGTTAAGCAGGGCGACATTCTCGTCGGTAAGGTGACACCTAAGGGTGAGCAGCAGTTGACACCAGAGGAAAAACTGCTGCGGGCCATTTTTGGAGAAAAGGCATCCGATGTGAAAGATACTTCACTGCGAGTACCCAAGGGTGTTGAAGGTACGGTGATCGATGTGCAAGTGTTTACCCGTGAGGGGGTTAAGTTGGATAGCCGCGCCAAGGCTATTCGTGAGGAGCAGTTGGCGAAGATCCGTGCTGATATCAATGTGCAGTACAAGATCCTGGAAGATGATGTCTTTGACCGTATTGAAAAGCTGATTCTGAATAAACAGTTGGCCAATGGTAAGAAGGTTACTAAGAAGCTGCTGGGAGATACACCCCGGGAGAAGTGGTTTGACTTGGAGTTAGCCAATGAAGAGCTTGTACGTCAGCTTGAAAGTTTGCAGCAGCAGTTGAAAGATAAGAAAGAAGAGCTTGAGGCTTTCTATGAAGAGAAGCGAAAAAAATTGACCCAGGGTGACGAGCTGCCACCGGGTGTTTCCAAGATGGTCAAGGTTTATGTGGCCATGAAACGTCGCATTCAGCCTGGGGATAAGATGGCGGGGCGTCACGGAAATAAGGGTGTCATCTCTCGAATTGCGCCGGTCGAAGACATGCCTTATGACGAGCATGGTCGCCCGGTTGATATCTGTTTGAATCCGTTGGGTGTGCCTTCACGGATGAATGTGGGGCAGATTCTCGAGACGCACCTGGGGCTGGCAGCCAAGGGGTTGGGCGAGAAGATCAATCAGATGCTTGAACAGCAACGGGCTGTGGCCGAACTGCGTGAGTTTTTGAAGAAGATTTACAATGAAACGGAAGGTCAGCTGGAGGATCTGGATAGCCTGACCGATGAAGAAATCATCGAACTGGCGCATAACCTCAAAAACGGCGTACCCATGGCCTCACCGGTGTTTGATGGCGCCAGTGAAACGCAGATCAAGAAGCTGTTGAAGTTGGCGGAGTTGCCGGAGAGCGGTCAGATGATGCTCTATGATGGTCGTACTGGAGAGAAATTCGATCGTCCAGTGACGGTGGGTTATATGTACATGCTCAAGCTCAACCACTTAGTCGATGACAAGATGCATGCGCGTTCTACCGGGCCCTATAGCCTGGTGACTCAGCAGCCGCTGGGTGGTAAAGCCCAGTTTGGCGGTCAGCGTTTTGGGGAAATGGAAGTCTGGGCATTGGAGGCCTATGGTGCGGCCTTTACACTACAGGAAATGCTCACAGTGAAGTCGGATGACCTGACCGGCCGTACACGCATGTACAAAAATATCGTGGATGGAAATCAGTATATGGAGCCTGGAATGCCTGAGTCCTTCAGCGTACTTCGCAAAGAGATCAGAGCGCTGGGTATTGATATTGAATTGGAGCAAGACAAATGAAAGAATTGATCGGATTCCTCAAAAGCCAAAAAAATACCACCGACTTTGATGCGATCCGGGTCAGCCTTGCTTCGCCCGAAA
This sequence comes from Sulfurivirga caldicuralii, assembly GCA_015661715.1. Lineage (GTDB taxonomy): Bacteria > Pseudomonadota > Gammaproteobacteria > Thiomicrospirales > Thiomicrospiraceae > Sulfurivirga > Sulfurivirga caldicuralii_A. Next base: position 7,542 of record DQVN01000114.1, on the reverse strand, counting down.
AAATCCGCTCTTGGTCTTATGGCGAAGTCAAAAAGCCGGAAACCATCAACTACCGTACTTTTAAGCCGGAACGGGATGGACTCTTCTGCGCCAAAATCTTTGGCCCAATTCGGGATTATGAATGCTTGTGCGGTAAATACAAACGCCTGAAACACCGCGGTGTCATTTGTGAAAAGTGTGGTGTTGAGGTTACGCAGGCAAAGGTACGGCGTGAGCGCATGGGGCACATTGAGTTGGCCGCACCAGTTGCCCATATTTGGTTTTTGAAATCCCTACCGTCTCGTATCGGCTTGATCCTGGATATGACATTGAAAGAGATTGAGGCGGTCCTGTATTTTGAAGCCTTTATGGTCGTTGACCCAGGCCTGACGCCTTTTGAGCCATGGCAGTTGCTGACAGAAGAAGAGTACCTGGATGCGCTGGAAGAGTATGGTGATGAGTTTGAGGCGTTAATGGGTGCTGAGGCAGTCAAGCGCCGTTTGGAGGCGATCGATCTCCATGCAGAGGCGGAAAAGCTGCGCCAGGAGATGGCGGAGACCAACTCTCAAACCAAACAGAAAAAATTGGCCAAGCGCCTGAAGCTGATTGAGGCATTTATTCAGTCAGGTAACCGTCCTGAGTGGATGATTTTGGAAGTGCTGCCGGTATTGCCGCCAGATCTACGCCCGCTGGTGCCATTGGATGGTGGCCGATTTGCCACATCTGATTTGAACGATCTGTATCGTCGCGTGATCAACCGCAACAATCGTCTCAAGCGTTTGCTGGATCTGATGGCGCCGGACATTATTGTGCGTAATGAAAAACGCATGCTACAGGAGGCGGTTGACTCCTTATTGGACAACGGGCGTCGTGGGCGTGCGGTTACCGGATCCAACAAGCGTCAGTTGAAGTCACTGGCTGACATGATCAAGGGCAAGCAGGGGCGATTCCGGCAGAACCTGCTGGGTAAGCGTGTGGACTATTCTGGCCGCTCTGTTATTGTGGTCGGTCCGACATTGAAACTACACCAGTGCGGTTTGCCTAAGCTCATGGCGTTGGAGCTGTTCAAGCCCTTCATTTACAGTAAGTTGCTCAAACAGGGGTATGCGGCGACCATTAAGGCGGCCAAAAAAATGGTTGAAAACGAGGATGCCGTGGTGTGGGAAGCGCTGGACAGCGTCATCCGTGAGCACCCTGTATTATTGAACCGGGCGCCTACACTGCACCGTCTGGGTATCCAAGCATTCGAGCCGGTGTTGATTGAAGGCAAGGCTATTCAGCTGCATCCCTTAGTGTGTACTGCATTCAACGCAGATTTTGACGGTGACCAGATGGCCGTGCATGTGCCACTTTCTCTGGAAGCGCAACTGGAAGCCCGCACCCTGATGATGTCCACGAACAATCTGTTGTCACCCGCCAACGGTGACCCCATCATCGTGCCGTCACAAGACGTTGTTTTGGGGTTGTACTACATGACGCGGGAGCGGATCAATGCTCCGGGTGAAGGGAAATATTTTGGCTCCTGGCAGGATGTTGAGCGTGCGCTCAATGCGGGTGTGGTTACGCTACATACACGCATTAAGTTCCGTGTTCAAGAGGTTGTTAAGCACGAAGAGGGTGGTACAGAAGCGCGTAGCCGAATTGTGGACACCACGGCCGGCCGTGCTTATTTGAAAAAAATCCTGCCAGAAGGGCTGAGTTTTGATCTGGTCAATACCAATTTGACCAAGAAAAACGTTTCCAAACTGTTGAATGCCTGCTACCGCACATTAGGTCCCAAAGAGACGGTGATATTTGCTGATCAGTTAATGTATACCGGTTTCCGTCACTCCACATTGGCCGGCATGTCCTTTGCTGTCGATGATATGGTAATTCCAGCGGCAAAAGCGGAGATTCTGAAAAAGGCTGAGGAGCAGGTCAAGGAAATCCAGCATCAGTATGAGCAGGGGCTGGTCACTGAAGGTGAGCGCTATAACAAAGTCATTGATATCTGGTCTCACGCAAACGAGCTGGTCACTAAGGCGATGATGGAAGAGATCCAGTGGGAGACGGTGACCGATAAAGACGGCAACGAAGTAAAACAGCTGTCCTTCAACTCCATTTTTATGATGGCTGACTCTGGAGCCCGGGGCAGCGTGGCGCAAATGCGCCAGTTGGGAGGCATGCGTGGCTTGATGGCCAAGCCGGATGGCTCGATTATTGAAACGCCGATTACGGCGAACTTCCGTGAGGGATTGAGCGTACTGCAGTACTTCATCTCTACCCATGGGGCGCGTAAAGGGTTGGCGGATACTGCATTGAAAACAGCCAACTCGGGTTATCTCACACGCCGTTTGGTGGATGTCTCCCAGGATGTTGTCATTACCGAAGATGATTGTGGAACAGACGCAGGCATCACCATTCATGCGCTAATCGAAGGTGGTGATGTGGTCGAGACCTTGAGAGAGCGCGTTTTGGGGCGGGTGACAGCGGAGGCTGTTAAGCTGGCGGATTGGTCAACCCTGATTGAAAAGGGTGTCTTGATCGACGAAAAGCTAGCTCAGTTGATTGACGAGCATGGCGTTGACAGTCTCAAGGTGCGTTCGCCAATGACTTGTGAAGCACGCATAGGCGTGTGCCGCAAGTGTTATGGTCGTGACTTGGCGCGTGGCCATCTGGTCAATATGGGGGAAGCCGTGGGGGTGATGGCAGCCCAATCAATCGGGGAGCCAGGTACTCAGTTGACCATGCGCACGTTCCATATCGGGGGGACCGCATCCAGTGCCGCGGCGCAGAGCCACGTGGAAGTCAAACATAAAGGGACCATTAAGTTCAGTGGTCTTAAGACTGTTACCAATACGGAAGGCCAAGTGGTTGTGACCACGCGTTCCGGTGAGGTGGTGATTACTGATGAGATGGGGCGCGAAAAGGAGCGGTACAAGATCCCTTATGGCGCGGTATTGGAAGTCAAGGAAGGTGAGTCGGTAACATCTGGCAAGGTCATTGCCCAGTGGGATCCGCATACCCACCCAATCATTACCGAAGTGGCCGGTACAGTGGAGTTTGGCAACTTCGAAGGGGCGGTTGAGGAGCGCACAGATGAGCTGACCGGTCTGACCATGCGTGTGGTCAGGCCGATCAAGGATCGTCAAAATAAGGATGACCGCCCATACATCCGTCTGGTGGATGAACAAGGAGAAGCTGTCTTTTTCCCAGGTACCAAGTCGCCGGCAATTTATTTCCTACCGGAGAACGCCACCATCGTAGTTCAGGAAGGTCAACAGGTAGGGGCAGGTGATGTGTTGGCGCGTATTCCGCAGGAAACATCTAAGACACGCGATATTACTGGTGGTCTGCCGCGGGTGGCAGATCTATTTGAAGCACGCCAACCTAAAGAGCCCGCTGTGATGGCAGAGATTTCCGGTGTAATTAGTTTTGGCAAGGAGACCAAGGGCAAGAACCGGATTGTCATTACGCCTGATGAAGGAGAGCCAGTCGAGATTCTGGTGCCAAAGTGGCGCACAATTAGTGTGTTCGAAGGCGAGCGGGTAGAGAAGGGGGATATCTTGGTGGATGGTGACCCAAACCCCCATGATATCTTGCGTCTTTTGGGAGTGGAAGCATTGACGCAGTATATTGTCAATGAAGTACAGGATGTCTATCGTCTGCAGGGCGTGAAGATCAACGATAAACATATTGAAACGGTTGTGCGGCAAATGCTGCGTAAGGTCGAAATACTCGAGCCGGGTGACTCAAAACTGATCAAGGGCGATGTGGTTGAGTACAGTCGGGTTTTGGATATCAATGCTCAGCTGGAAGCAGATGGGAAGGCGCCTGTCAAATATCAGCGTGTGTTGCTGGGTATTACGAAAGCCGCATTGGCAACGGAATCCTTTATTTCTGCGGCTTCATTCCAAGAGACGACCCGAGTGCTGACCGAAGCGGCGGTCAGTGGTAAGCGTGATGAGTTGATCGGTTTAAAGGAAAACGTGATTGTTGGTCGTTTGATTCCTGCAGGTACGGGCTTTGCCTACCATAAGTTGCGCCGCGAGGCAGCACGGCGTGCAGAAGAAGAAATCAAAGCCTTTATGCAGCGACAATTTGCTGATGCCGTTGAAGAGAGTGATGAAGCAGTTGTTGATGCACTGGCTGAAGTTGTGGATGGCGAAGAATAAAGGAAACAATAACTTAGGCTTGACTCACAGCAAATGGGGCGATAGAATTCCCGCTCTCTTGAGCTTGCTCTGAACAGGTGTCAAGCCTGAGTATCCTCCCCGATATGGGGTCTTAAAACATGGAGAAGATACATGGCAACGATTAATCAGCTTGTGCGAAAGCCTCGCAAGCAGAAAAAAGCCAAATCAAAAGTGCCTGCATTGCAGGCATGTCCACAGCGTCGTGGGGTTTGTACTCGTGTATACACCACGACACCAAAAAAACCAAACTCAGCTCTGCGTAAAGTTGCGCGTGTGCGTTTGACCAGCGGTTATGAAGTGACCACCTATATCGGTGGAGAAGGCCATAACTTGCAAGAGCACAGCGTGATCTTGATTCGTGGTGGTCGTGTTAAGGACTTGCCGGGTGTTCGCTATCACACCATTCGAGGGGCATTGGATTGCGCGGGTGTTGATAAGCGACGTCAGGGGCGTTCTAAGTACGGTGCTAAGCGTCCTAAGGGTTAATCCGTTGAACGCTGGCATAACTTTTAAATAAAACCGGAAGAGTAGCAATGGCACGTAGAAAAAGAGCTGAGAAGCGTCAAATTCTGCCGGATCCGAAGTTCGGTGATGTGACGTTGGCCAAATTTGTAAATATTGTCATGAAAGATGGAAAAAAATCCATCGCTGAAAAGATTGTGTATGGTGCGTTGGAAACCGTTGCGACGCGTAAAAAGCGAGATGATCAAGTCGCTATCCTGAAAGGGGCGTTGGAAAATGTCGGCCCTATGGTTGAAGTGAAGTCACGTCGCGTAGGGGGCGCCACGTATCAGGTGCCTGTGGAGGTGCGACCTGAGCGCCGTGTGGCGCTGGCAATGCGCTGGATTGTGGATGCCGCTCGCAAGCGGGGTGAAAAGGGCATGATGCTACGTTTGGCCGGTGAGCTGTCCGATGCTCTTGAGAATCGGGGTGCAGCGGTCAAGAAGAAAGAGGATACACACCGAATGGCTGAGGCCAATAAGGCCTTCTCTCATTTCCGTTGGTAATGAGAGCAAGTATTGCTTGAGCTTAATTTAATTTTTGCCCCGTAAGGGGCATTTCGCATATATAGAAATAACCAAAAGAAGGTTGAAAGCCGTGGCAAGACAGACACCGATCGAACGCTATCGTAATGTGGGTATCATGGCCCATATCGATGCGGGTAAAACGACAACTACTGAGCGTATCCTGTTTTATACGGGTGTGTCTCACAAAATTGGTGAGGTACATGATGGGGCCGCAACCATGGATTGGATGGAGCAGGAGCAGGAGCGTGGTATCACGATTACCTCTGCCGCAACAACCTGTTTCTGGTCGGGTATGGCCAATCAATTTCCCCAGCACCGTATTAATATCATCGATACGCCGGGACACGTAGACTTTACGATTGAAGTTGAGCGCTCACTGCGCGTTCTGGATGGCGCTGTAGCGGTATTTTGTGCAGTTGGTGGCGTTGAGCCTCAGTCAGAAACGGTTTGGCGTCAGGCTAACAAGTATGGTGTTCCTCGTATGGCGTTTGTTAACAAAATGGACCGTGCGGGCGCCGACTTTCTTCGCGTTGTTGAACAGGTTAAAACTCGTTTGGGAGCCAAACCAGTGCCGGTTCAATTGCCAATCGGTGCAGAAGAGGATTTTAAGGGTGTTGTTGACCTGATTAAAATGAAGGCCATCCTTTGGGATGAGGCCAGCAAGGGTACTAAATTTGAATATGGCGATATTCCAGCAGATATGGTTGATTTGTGCGAGGAGTATCACGAGCAGCTCCTTGAGGCGGCGGCCGAAGCCAATGAGGAGTTGATGAATAAGTACCTTGAAGAAGGTGAGCTGACTGAGGAAGAAGTCAAGAAGGGATTGCGTGAGCGCTGTATTGCTAATGAAGTCGTACCCATGTTTTGTGGGTCTGCTTTCAAAAACAAAGGCGTACAGGCTGTTTTGGATGGCATGATTGAATATCTGCCCTCTCCCATCGATATTCCTCCCGTAGAAGGCATTAATCCGGATACTGAAGAGCCCGAAATCCGCAAGGCGGATGATAATGAGCCTTTCGCGGCGCTAGCGTTCAAGATCATGACCGATCCGTTTGTGGGCACACTGACTTTTTTCCGCGCCTATTCCGGAGTGGTCAGCTCTGGTGAAACTGTGTGGAATTCCACAAAATCAAAGCGTGAGCGGGTTGGGCGCTTGTTGCAGATGCACGCAAACCATCGTGACGAAATTAAGGAAGTTCGGGCTGGAGATATCGCCTGTGCAGTGGGACTGAAAGATGTCACGACAGGGGATACCTTGTGCGATCCAAATCATAAGATTGTGCTGGAGCGTATGGAGTTTCCAGAGCCGGTGATCTCCGTTGCTGTGGAACCCAAGACCAAGGCCGATCAGGAAAAGATGGGCATCGCTCTGCAGAAGTTGGCGCAAGAAGACCCTTCCTTCCGTGTTCATACTGATGAGGAGACGGGCCAGACCATTATCTCTGGTATGGGCGAGCTGCACCTGGACATTATCGTTGATCGTATGAAGCGTGAGTTCAAGGTGGAAGCCAATGTGGGCGCGCCGCAGGTATCCTACCGTGAGGCGATCCGTACGCCAGTTGACGCGGAAGGTAAGTTTGTGCGTCAGTCCGGTGGACGTGGTCAGTACGGCCATGTCAAGGTTAAGTTCGAGCCACTGCCTGAAGGTTCCGGTTTTGAATTTGAGAATGCAATTGTGGGGGGGGTTGTACCAAAGGACTACATTCCTGCAGTCGAAAAAGGTATTCGCGATCAGTTGGAAGCTGGCGTATTGGCGGGTTATCCAGTGGTTGATGTTAAAGCCACCCTATATGACGGTTCGTATCATGAAGTAGACTCGAACGAGACAGCCTTCCGTGTTGCTGCAGGGATGGCTGTGAAAGATGGTGTCACCAAGGCTAATCCTGTAATCCTGGAGCCGATCATGGCCGTTGAGGTGGTGACGCCTGAAGAGTACATGGGTGATGTGATCGGTGACTTGAACCGCCGACGCGGTATGGTTCAGAGTATGGAGGATGCGCCAGTAGGCAAGTTGGTTAAGGCTGAAGTGCCGCTGGCAGAAATGTTTGGTTATGCAACCCAGCTGCGCTCTCTGACTCAAGGGCGTGCCAGTTACACCATGCAGTTTGAGAAGTATGCTGAGGCGCCTTCCAATATTCAGGAAGAGATCATAGCCAAGGCTAAGAAAGGTTCTTAATTGTTTTTAATTGCTAACAAGAGGAAATTGTGATGGCAAAGGAAAAGTTTGAACGTACGAAACCGCACGTAAACGTGGGGACGATTGGACACGTAGACCACGGTAAGACCACCTTGACAGCGGCGCTGACCATTGTTCAGGGTAAGAAATTTGGTGGAGAAGCCAAGGCGTATGATCAGATTGA
>DQVN01000016.1 GCA_015661715.1 Sulfurivirga caldicuralii | reverse complement strand
TGGCTGGCGGCGCGGGGCACATCTCTTGGGGTAATGAACCAGCAGGGGTGGCAGCCTTTGCATATGGCAGTCTTTAATGGACATAAGCCACTTGTCCGCTGGCTATTGGCACACCATGCCCCGGTTAATGCGGTGACGCGGGATGGTTGGACACCTCTGGGCTTGGCCATTGCGCAGGATGCCTGTGATTTAGTGGCGGATTTGCGTGCCGCGGGAGCGGATATTACGCAGACAGTTCGAGTATATGGGCAGGTGTTGACGCCCTTGCAACTGGCACAGGCGTTGGGCTTGACAGCCTGTATCGCAGCACTGCAATCATCGTAAGCATACTCCCTATGCTTGTTAAAAAAATTTAACAATTAAGTTTTTTTCATAGATAAAATCTTCTACTGCCTCAGCTTGACTCAAAGTGTGGTGGCTCTGAAATGGTGTTGAGGTGGCAGCGTGACATAACCAGGACAGTGGTTCCTTTGAGGGAAAAGGGGCGTTGTTTTGACAAAAGTTGGCTAGACCGCCTTCCTTGGTGAGCGATTTGCACTCAAGCTGCAGGGACTTTATTCATTTTGACCAATAAAAATAGATGTGGGCTATAAGTTATGAGCAAATTACATGAAAAATTGCGCGAAGCTTTAAGTCAGCGGGAGATTGATGCAGCGTATGTGCGCGATTTGATTCGCCGTTTACAGGCTAAAGAAACTTTTAGGCACTGGCTGTCTTTGGGTATGGCGGCCATGCTGGTGCTAGGGGTCAGTATTGGTCTTACTCTTTCTGTTCGGGAAGTGGTGTTCGGTGCCTGAGGTTCAGGCACCGAGAGGTTTATACTGAACAGGGGCAGGGATTTATCCCATTAGGCGGCTCATGAGGGCATTGACCACATCGTCGGCGGGCAAATCAATCTGCTCACCGGTACGACGATGCTTGTACTCCACAATGCCCTTATCCAGGCCGCGGTCGCCCACCACCAGGCGATGGGGGATACCGATCAGTTCCATATCAGTGAACATCACCCCGGGGCGCTCCTGCCGATCGTCAAACAGCACTTCAATGCCCGCAGCGGTCAGATTGCGGTAGAGTGCTTCGGTAAACTCGCGCACCCGCGGGGATTTGTGCATCTGCATAGGCACCAGGGCCACCTGGAAGGGGGCGATGGCATCAGGCCAGATAATACCCTGATCGTCATGGTTCTGTTCAATGGCGGCGGCGACGACCCGGCTGACGCCGATACCATAACAACCCATCTGTAATACGCTGGCCTTGCCCTGTTCATTGAGGACGGTGGCATTGAGTGCCTTGGTGTACTTGTCGCCCAATTGGAAGATATGGCCCACCTCAATCCCGCGGCGGATTTTCAGCACGCCTTTGCCATCCGGTGAAGGGTCGCCTTCCACCACATTGCGCAGGTCGGCCATCTCGGTCATCTGTGCATCCCGATCCCAGTTGGTGCCGGTGTAGTGGTGGTCTGCTGTATTGGCGCCACTAATAAAATCGGCCATCACCGCAGCGCTGCGGTCCACAATAATGGGCAACTCCAATCCTACCGGGCCGATACTGCCGGGAGCACTGCCCAAAGCGCGCACCGCCTCATCCGGAGCAAACTCAAGGGGAGCAGCCACCAGGGGGTGTTTTTCTGCTTTGATTTCGTTGAGCTCATGATCGCCCCGCAAGCACAGGGCCACCCAGGGTGTCTCTGGGTTTGCACCCTTAACAATCAGGGTCTTGAGCACCTGATGGGCGTTGACTTTGAAGAAGTCACACACCTGCTCAATGGTGCGCACTTGGGGGGTATGGACTTTTTTCAGGGGTTGGGTCGGCGCGGGGCGTTCGGTATTGGGGGCCACGGCTTCGGCCAGTTCCACATTGGCGGCATAGTCGCTTTCGCTGGAGAAGGCGATGGCGTCTTCACCCGATTCGGCCAGTACATGGAATTCATGGCTGGCATCACCGCCAATGGCACCGGTGTCGGCCAATACGGCACGGAAATCCAATCCCAGACGGGTGAAAATGCGGTTGTAAGTCTCGTACATTAATTGATAGGTTTGTTGCAAGCACGCCTGATCCAGGTGAAAGGAGTAGGCATCTTTCATAATAAACTCCCGGGCGCGCATGACGCCAAAGCGGGGGCGGATCTCATCACGAAATTTGGTTTGGATCTGATAGAAATTGGCGGGCAGCTGCTTGTAGCTGCGGATTTCCCGCCGCACCAGATCGGTGATCACCTCTTCGTGGGTGGGGCCGAGCACGAAATCCCGTTCATGACGATCTTTGAAGCGCACCAGCTCCGGGCCATACTCATCCCAGCGACCGGAGGCTTGCCACAATTCGGCAGGCTGGACCACCGGCATCAACAGCTCCTGGGCACCGGCGGCATCCATTTCTTCACGAATGATTCGTTCCACCTTATGCAGTACGCGCAGCCCCAGGGGCAGCCAGGTGTAAAGGCCGGAGGCCAGGCGGCGGATCATTCCCGCACGCAACATCAACTGATGGGAGATCACCTGAGCGTCTGCGGGCACTTCCCGAGTGGTGGCAAGCAGCAGTTTGGATGTTCTCATGGGCTGGTATCCTTATAATCCACAAAAGGTGTGAAACAATCGGGAAATTTTAGCATGAGCCACAGCCCTCAAGATTCCTGTTGGGCCGAACGTTATACGGATTACCTCTCGGGCAGCGCGCCCAAGCCCCATCGAGTGGTCTATCAGCGCGATCGTGCCCGGATTATCCACTCCGCCGCATTCCGGCGGCTGCAGTCGAAGACCCAGGTGTTGGGGCTGCACGAGAGTGACTTCTACCGCACCCGCCTGACCCATTCCATGGAAGTGGCGCAGATCGGCTCAGGGCTGGTGGAGCAGCTGTCCATCAGCGGTGAGCAGCAACCCTGGTATCCCTGGTTACCGAATCTGTTTCTGATCGAAGCCATTTGCCTGGCCCATGATTTGGGGCATCCGCCCTTTGGTCATGGGGGTGAGATGGCGCTCAACTATATGATGCGCCGCCATGGCGGATTTGAGGGCAATGCGCAGACTTTGCGCATTCTCACCAAGCTGGGGGAATACACCCAGCGCAATGGCATCAATCTATCCCGCCGCGCCACTTTAGGGGTATTGAAATATCCCGTGATCTACGATGATATCGTTTGCTGTCATGAGCCGTTCAAATCTGCCATGGCCGAGGCGGATACACGGGATTTTCTCACCCTCAATCCCAACCGCTATCAACCGCCTAAAAGCATCTACCGGGACGAATTGGCGGAATTCGAGTGGGTGCTGGCGCCTTTCAGCGAGGCGGATCGGGCGCGTTTCACCACCATTGAGCGGGCAGGGCGGTGGCAGTTCACCCGGCATAAGAGTTTTGATACCACCTTGATGGATCTGGCCGATGACATCGCCTATGGTATTCACGACCTGGAGGATGCCCTGGCCATGAACCTGATCAGCCGGGAACTATGGGAAGCGGAGGTAATGGCGGATCCCGCTTTCGCTGAGGCGAACATGTGGGGCGAGCAGATGAGCGCCTGGTTGTTTTCCGGCCGCTCCCGTCCGCGTAAACGGGCCATCAGCTTAATGGTGGGTATGATGATCGAGGCGGTGGAAGTGGTGGAAAAGGTGGAATTTGACCATCCGCTGTTGCGTTATCAAGCGCAGCTCAAACCGGCCCAGGCGGCGGTATTGGAGTTGCTCAAGGCCTTTGTGTTCAAGCATGTCATTAGCCGCCCGGAGGTGAAAGGGCTGGAGTACAAGGGGCAGAACATTGTGCTTAACCTGTTCAAAGCTCTGTGGGCCAATGCCGACCGCCTGTTGCCCAAAGACACCTATGCCCGTTTTACTGCGGCGGCGGATGAGCGGGCGCAGATGCGGGTGGTGTGTGACTATATCGCCGGGATGACCAATATCTACGCGGCACGCCTGTACAACAAGTTCTTCAGCGCTGATGAAGGCTCCATTTTTGACCGTCTGTAAGATTTATTTGGATCGACAGTCTTTGGGCAGATGCGCTTTGCGTACCCGTGCAGGGAAGGGGGTCCCCCTATTTTTTTTCTCGCCCGAATTTTCCCGTTTTCTCTGTTGCTGTTCAAGGGCCCAGAGAATATGCCTTTTGACCATTTCTGATGCATTATCAATGGCTTGGGAGAGGTTTTTAACAATTTCTTTATTATAAGGCGCATTGCCCAAGGCGACGGCCAGGTTTCTGCGCCATCGTTCATAGCCGATGCGACGAATGGGCGAGCCCTCGAAGTTTTTCAGAAAGGTTTCCTCATCCCATTGCCAAAGATCCAGCAGGCGGATGTTATCCAGATGGTGC
>DQVN01000059.1 GCA_015661715.1 Sulfurivirga caldicuralii | reverse complement strand
CTTCTCCCTTACTGGTGCCTGAAAAAGGCTCGGTTTGTCGATAACCCAGCTGAGGATATTCCACCTGGGCATAGCGCAGACTCAGCCGCCAGCGGGGATTGGGCAGCCAACTGGCTTCTATATAGCCACTGTAAAAAGAGGCGGTTTTGACTATATTGGTTGGGCGGGAAAGTGAAGCCGCAGCGGGGCTGGTGCCCTTTATTTGTCCCCAGGCATATTCTCCCGCCAGCTCCCAGTGTGTTGCACTGAGTCGTCCCATGCTGATGAAAACATCACCTTGAATCTGGCTGTTTAGAGTACCACGGGGTGTTGTCAGACGGTTGAGAGAATCGAAATATATGGCTACCAGCCCTAACTGTGCCACAGGCACTGTGGGGCTGGTATAAATCAACTTAAGGGCGCGCGTTTCGTAGGATTTATTTTTCAGTTGCACATTAAATGCAGAATTTACATTGATATTTATATCGGTATCTATCACGTGTTGTCCAGCATAAAGATAGGCATCGAGTCCATGTCCTGTATCAGACAACCAGCTCATATCCAGGCGCGCACCGTCAATGGCGGAAAAAGCCTGAGGGATATTACCCAAATATACCCGAGCATGGGTTGTCATGGGTCTGGACAGTGGATCGTCCTGGGCACTGTAGAAGCCAATCAGGGCATTTTTCAGCCGTCCAGCACTGACGCCGACCTGGCCCCATATGGGTTGATAAAGTCGATAACGTAGTGCAAGAATGTCCACTGAAGCAATGGTGCTATGTGTGAGTGTAGGTTGGCGCGCATTGATTTGTGTTTTGAAGTGAAGCCGGTCTGAAAGGGAGCGGTCTAAGGTAATGCCGCTTTCAATATAGCTGTCATTTAGCCCAAGACGTTGACCGCTACGTTCAGTCAGCGCCTGGGATTGCCATACGCCCTGAAGATAGCCACTAATCCGCCAATTAGAATCTGCCTGGGCGTTGCATGCCAGGCCTAACAGGATAGCAATAAGGTACTTTATTCTTTGCATTGATAGATCACCCTGTAGTTTGCATCTCCAGAAAGTTGTTCAGCGAGCAGATAACCCAATCCGCCCGCCTGTTTAGAGACTTTTTCTTCCATTTGACTTTCTGTATCAACGAAATATGGGGTGGTCCCTTCCCCTGTGGTCAGATTGCGTCGCCAGCGTCGGGCTATGACCTGAGGGGGCCAACGCAGACATTGGCTGACAAATGCTAAAAAGCGCTCATCTTCTGGTACGAATGAATAGAGACGAAGCGGTTGACCCTGATCATCCACCAGACGCTGCATCATGAATATTCGGATAAGCTGTTGCCGGTTTGCGTTCAGTTGTACATTGTGATTGCCAATCACAATCCATCTTTCCGCTGCCTGAACCCTTGGACTCCATATCCATATATAAAATGCCAATAGCAGCACAATTAGGTAAGTTGAAAATATTACTTGAGACAGACGCATACAACTGATGATAAATTTATGTTCGGCACAAATAAAACAATTTAATGGGCGGCATCCCAGTTGGGGCCGAGGCCCACATCCGCCACCAGGGGAACTTTCAGGGTCATGGCTTTTTCCATCAGCGTCTTGATGCGCTGCACCATTTCATGTTCGGCGGTGAAGGTGTCGGGCACTTCAAATACCAGTTCGTCGTGTACCTGCATGATCATGCGTACCTGGCCGTAGAGGGCATCTGCCGGCAGGCCTTGGCGTAGGGTGGCATCCACTTGAATCATGGCGGTTTTGATAATGTCTGCGGCGCTGCCCTGTAAAGGGGCGTTGATGGCTGCTCGTTCGGCGTACTGGCGTACCTGGGGGTTACGGGAGCGGATATCGGGCAGATAGAGACGCCGTCCCGCCAAAGTCTCCACATAGCCTTGTTCCCGCGCCTGGGCGCGGATTTCATCCATATAGCGTTTTACGCCAGGGTAGCGCTCGAAGTATTTGTCGATATAGGCTTTGGCTTCATTGACGGAAATTTCCAACTGTTTGGACAGGCCAAAGGGGCTCATGCCGTAGATAAGGCCAAAATTGACCGTTTTGGCGGCGCGGCGCAGGTCGGGTGTGACCTTGTCCAGCGCGACACCGAAGATCTCTGCGGCGGTGGCGGCGTGGATGTCCAACCCCTGTTCGAAGGCGGCGATGAGATTCTCATCGTTGCTGTAATGGGCCATAAGGCGCAGCTCAATCTGGGAGTAGTCGATGGCCAGAATCTGGGAGCCTGGTGGCGCGATAAAGGCCTGGCGGATACGGCGGCCCAATTCGGTGCGCACAGGGATATTCTGCAGGTTGGGGTCGGTGCTGGAGAGGCGGCCAGTGGCCGTTACCGCTTGCTGGAAGGTGGTGTGCACCCGCCCGGTGTGGGGATTGATCTGTCGGGGCAGGGCATCGGCATAGGTGGATTTGAGCTTGGAGAGGGAGCGATATTCCAGGATTACCGCAGGCAGTTCATGGCCCTGTTCGGCCAGGGTCTGCAGGACGCTTTCGGCGGTGGAGGGCTGACCTTTCGGGGTTTTTTTCAATACGGGAAGATTCAGTTTTACGAACAGGATTTGTTGCAGTTGCTTGGTGCTGTTGAGGTTGAAAGGCTCGCCAGCCAGTTGAAAGGCGCGCGCTTCCAGGGTCTTCAGTTGCTTGGCCAGTTCACTGGAGAAGTCTGCCAGCAGTTGGCGGTCTATGAGCACGCCTGTGTGTTCCATGCGCGCAAGCACGGGCACCAGCGGCATTTCGATCTGTTCATAGACGCTCAGCAGTCGTCCAGTCTCTTTGAGTTTGGGCAGGAGGGTCTCCAGCAGTGCCAGCACCAACTGGGCGTCTTCGGCTGCATAAGGGGCGGCTTGTTCGATAGGAATCTGATCAAAGCGGCGCTGTTTTTTTCCTTTTCCAGCCACTGCCGTATAGCGGGTGGTGCGGTGATTGAGGTATTTCCACGCCAGATCGTCCAGGTTGTGGCGTTCAGTGCTGTTGAGCACATAGGCGGCCAGTAGGGAGTCATGGCGGATGCCCTGTAAAGCCACACCGGCGTTGTAGAGCACATGCCAGTCGTATTTCAGGTTCTGGCCGGCTTTGGGGTGTCGGGCATCGCTCAGCAAAGGATGGAGGGCGTTAAGTACCTGTTCGCGGGAGAGCTGTTTCGGTGCACCTTCATAGTTATGGGATACGGGTACATAGGCCGCCTCGATGGTCTCACCGTTTTTAACCGCCAGGCTCAGGCCGACGATTTCTGCTTGCATGGGGTCCAGGCTGGTGGTTTCCGTATCGAGGGCGAAGAGTTCGGCCTGTTTGAGTTTGTCTATCCAGGCGGTCAAGGCGTCTTCGGTGAGGATGATCGGTACATCCTGGTCGGTGTCGGCGGTGGCAGGTTGTGCTGTAGCATCCTCTTGTGTTTCGACGCTGAAAAGATCCTGTCCGGCCAGCTTGCGATCCAGCCAGCTGCGGAATTCAAAGCGGCGGATCAACGCCAGCAGTTTGTCCGTATCTTCCGGCCGTTTTTTCAATGCTTGCCAGTGCACTGGCAGATCCAGATCGGTGCGGATGCGGGTCAGTTCTCGAGCGCGTTTGAGTTGGTCCAGATGGGCGCGCAGGTTTTCGCCGATCTTGCCCTTGATCTCGTGAGCATGCTCAATGAGGGTGTCGATGTCCCCATATTGTTTGAGCCATTTGGCTGCTGTCTTCGGCCCCACCTTGGGAATGCCAGGGATATTGTCGGAGGCATCGCCCATCAGTGCCAGATAGTCCACGATCTGTTCCGGTTTGACGCCAAACTTGGCTTCCACCGCTGCTGGATGCAAAATCTGATCCTTCATGGTGTCGATCAGAGTAATGCGCTCATTCACCAGTTGCGCCATATCTTTATCACCCGTGGAAATCAGCACCCGTTTGCCCTCAGAGGCGGCCTGGGTGGCCAGGGTGCCGATGACATCGTCTGCCTCGACGCCGTCGATCACCAGCACGGGAATACCCAGCGCCTCGATGAACTGTTTGAGCGGTTCGATTTGCACCGCCAGCTCTTCTGGCATAGGGGGGCGGTTGGCCTTGTAGGCTTCATAGATCTGATGACGGAAGTTTTTGCCGCGGGCGTCGAATACCACGGCGATGCGCTCAGGTTGATACTCAGAAAGCAGCTTGCCCACCATATTGACCACACCATAGAGTGCGCCGGTGGGTGTACCGTCTGAGGTGGTCAGCGGCGGCAGGGCGTGATAGGCACGGAACAGGTAACTGGAGCCATCAACCAGAATCAGGTCAGGTTTTTCCATGGTGGTATACCTTGAATCGATGTGTTGAAGGGGATTCTACCCTCTTCGGCCTCGCCATGCTTTCGGGGAATGGGGTAAAATTCGACCATTCAATTATGGCGCACAGGCATGTCGGTTTATACCACCATTACGCAAGATGAGTTGGTCCAGTTTCTCAGCCAGTATGACCTCGGCCAGCTGAAGGCTTTTGAAGGCATCAGTGAGGGCATTGAGAATACCAACTACTTTGTAGATACCGACCAGGGGCGCTATGTACTGACCATCTTCGAACAGCACCGGTTTGAAGAGCTGCCCTATTTTCTCAATATCATGGCCTTTATGGCTGAACACAAGATTCCCACCGCCCATCCTATCGCCGATAAGCTGGGCAACTACCTTAACCGCCTCCATGATAAGCCGGCGGCTTTAGTGCAACGGCTCAAGGGTCGGGGGGTGGAGAAGCCTTCTGTGCGTCAGTGTGCCGTGATGGGTGAAACCTTGGCGCGCTTTCATCTGGCCGGGCGGGATTTTGATGGTTATCGGCCCAATGATCGAGACCTGAACTGGGCCCGTGCCACCTTTGCCCAGATTGCCCCCTATCTGGATGCAGATACCCGCGCCCTGATCGAGGAGGAGCTAAGCTGGCAGGCGCAGCAGGAGTGGGCGCACCTGCCTCAGGGGGTAATTCACGCCGATCTGTTTACCGATAATGCCCTATTCGATGGCGAGGAGCTGGCGGGCATTATCGATCTTTACTATGCCTGCAACGCGCCTTGGTTGTATGACCTGGCCGTGATGGTCAACGATTGGGCGCGGCAGGCGAATCAGACCTATGATCTGGCACGGGTACGGGCAATTATGCAGGCCTATCAGGCGGTGCGTCCGCTCACTGAACTTGAACAGGCAGAGTGGCCCGCCGCCCAGCGCATGGCCGCACTGCGTTTCTGGCTGTCACGCCTGAAAGATAAAGTCCTCCCCCGCGAAGGCGAACTGACCACCATCAAGGATCCGGATGTGTTCAAGGCCGTACTCCTGCACCATCGACACCAACCTTTGCCGCTGAAATGAAGAGTCTTACGCCGGATCAGGCTGCAGTTGTTTTGCGTCAGGGGGCATTGATCGCCTATCCCACCGAAGGGGTCTATGGCTTAGGTTGTGATCCTTTTAATGAAGCGGCGGTCAGGCGCCTGCTGGCATTGAAAAAACGGCCCATGGAAAAAGGGCTGATTCTGGTGGCTGCAGAGATGGCGCAGATTCTGCCTTTGGTGCGTTTCGATGGGATCGACCGATCGCAGGTGGAGGCCCATTGGCCCGGGCCGGTGACCTGGACACTGCCGGCCACGGAGACAGTTCCGGAATGGATCCGTGGTCGGTTCGATACCGTGGCCGTCCGCATCAGCGCCCATCCGGTGGTTCAAGCCTTATGCCGGGCCTTTGGGGGAGCGGTGGTTTCTACCAGCGCCAACCCCGCCGGGCAGTCGCCTGCTATGAACTGTGATCAGGTGGCGAGCTACTTTGGTGATCAACTGGCCGGCTGTGTGCTCGGTGAGTTGGGTGGGCAGGCAGGACCGACGCCTATTTTCGATGCCCGAACCGGTCAGCAGTTGCGCGGTTAAGCTTATCTGCCCATTGCATCAAGGTCGGTCGCGGGCGGTGTAATACATTCTTTCTTGGCAAAGTCTTGTCTTCAGTTTTATTGCACCTGACCAACGCGGATGAGGTTGCAAAGACCGACATTATTCGGTGCTTTCAATGCAATTAGGCGGACTAAATAAAAAACCCGACCATTGGCCGGGTGAATCGGTCTAAACTCGATCGGCAGGCTCAGCCATCGGCTTCCGCTGATTCGGCATTTCCATGGGCTGTGGCCAGGTACTGATCCAACAGATACAACGCCTGGCCCTGTTTTTCGCCTTCATAGCCCAGAATTTTTGCCTTATCCAGCACCGTGGTGAACAGGGTTTCCTCTTCATGCTGTTCCGCCACAAACCACTGGATGAAGTTGAAGGTCTGATAGTCCTGTTCCGCAAAGCTGGCCTCGGCAATGCGCTTGATCATGCTGGTCACCTTCTTTTCATGCTCAAAGGCCGCATGAATGACTTCCAACAGGTTATTAAAGTCATGTTTAGGTGCTTCGATGGTCTGCAGAATGACAGGCTGACCGCATTCAATCAGATAGTTGAAGATCCGATCACGATGCTCTTCCTCTTCCTGACTGTGGGTGCGGAAGAACTGGGCTGCGCCATTCAAGCCCTCCTTTTCCGCCCAGGCGGCCATTTGCAGATATTTGTAAGCGGCTTCCTGTTCTGCGCTGACTTGGTTGTTGAGCAGTTGGTAGATTGTATCTGATAGCATGGTACACCTCTTGGTTTGTCGTTACTTATACATTTTGCGGTTTTGATACTATTTTTTAATAGTTATTTTTTTGTGCCTGTAGGTAGAGAGGATACACTTTTTTGGCAAGCTTCTGTAGTGCTTGTTGGCGGGTTTGCGCAGAAGGGTGGGTGCTGAGAAACTCTGGCGGTTGATTTTGTTTGATCTGAGACATTTTTTGCCATACCCGCACCGCTGCATAG
>DQVN01000152.1 GCA_015661715.1 Sulfurivirga caldicuralii | reverse complement strand
TGGTTGATGTGGAGATCCTGTGCATGGCGCACGACCCGGCCCTGTTCATCGCGGATCAAGGCAAATCCCCGCTGCAGTTGCATCCTGGGGCCGGCAAGCAATATCTGCCGCATCCAGTTTTCCACCTGCTGACGGGCATGGGCGGGTAGCTTACTGGCCTGGCTGTGGATATGGGCGCGCAGTTGATGCAGTTGCTGTCGCTGCAGGGGCAGCGGCATATGGGCCTGATGACGGATTTGTTGGATCATCTGGCTGAGTCGATGGCGGTGTTGATTGAGGGCCTGTTGGGCGCGCCACTGGAACTGTTGCTGCAGGTGTGTCAGTTGATGGTGGGTCTGCTGCATCTGGGATTGGGCCTGGTGGTGGATCTGTTGGCGCAGCCGATGCAGTTGCAGTTGGGCGGTGTGAAGCATCTGGCGGGTTTGTTTCTGGATCTGCAACCAGTGCTGTTGCCCTTGGCGGGCGTTGTGCACAATCACTTCACGAATGTGGGCGATGACTTTGCTGGGGGTATCAAAGCGGCGTGCCGCCAGCTCATCCAGCAAGGTGTTGTCCCGTTCATGGCCGATACCGGTCAAGATGGGTATGGGGCATTGGGCAATGCGCTGGGCGATGCTGAGGCGGTTGAGCTGATGGAGATCCAACTGGGCGCCGCCGCCGCGAATAATCACCAGGGCATCAAAAGGTCGATGCCGGTGCATGGCTTCCACGGCATCGAATGCAACCATGAAATCGCTTTCCACTGCCTCGCCCTGAAAGCTGGCGTGAAAGTAGGTGAAATGGCACAGATCCTGATCCTGCAACAGGCGGGCGTCCTGCTGAAAGTCTCCTAACCCGGCGGCCTTGGGCGGCGCGATAACCGCCACGCGGGTGAACTCCTGCGGCAACGGCAACAAGCGGTTGCGGTCATAAAGGCCTTGCTTTTTCAACTGCTCCCGCAAGCGCGCCAGTTGCGCCTGAATATCGCCCAGGGTGTAACGGGGGTCGATGTCTTCAATGTTCAGCGACAGGCCATAGCGCACATGAAAGCGCACCTGCACCTTGAGCAGCACCTTTTGCCCGGCTTCCAGCGGGCTGCCGGTGGCCTGCTGGAACTTACCCATAAGGCTGTCCATCTGGCTGTGCCACAGGGTGGCGCGCACGCTGGCCAACTCTTCCCCGCGCTCGTCGGTTTCGACCAGATGCAGATAGAGATGATGCCTTTGGTTTAATTCGGCAATTTCCGCCCGCACCCACAGGCTGGTGGGAAATCGCTGCTGGATCGCCCCTTCCACTTGCTGTAGTAATTGCGAGAGCGATAGCGGCGTGTCCGCCTGCGCCGGTGCCGCCTGCGACAGCTCGGTTTGCGCAGGCAACCAGCGTTGAAATGGGGTCAGGTCATCGCTCAATTCCGCAGGCACAAACCATTTTTTACGCACTGCATCCCAGCGGGCGCCTAGCGCCTTGGCCTGGTCTTTTTCCCGGAAAGGGACATTAAGATACTGCATGGTTGCGCACCTCGGCTGCTGCAAAAGCGTCTTTAACTTGTGCCAGGGCCTGGCGGACGACATCAACACCGGCGCCGGGTTGATGGGCCTGTTGGCTGAGGTGTTGGCGCCATTTGCGCCCTCCGGGCTGGCCGCGGAACAGGCCGAGCATATGGCGGGTAATGTGATTGAGCCGACCGCCTGTCTGCAGGTGATGTTCAATGTAGGGCAGCATCTGCTCGACTACTTCAAAGCGGCTGGGCGGCGGGGTGTCGTCCCCATAGAACAGGCTGTCCACCTGCGCCAGCAAATAGGGGTTTTCATACACCGCCCGGCCCATCATGACCCCATCCACGGGGGGTCCCCCGAAATTTTCCAGATGCGATTTTGCCGCATGTAAATCGGTTAGTCCACCGTTAAGAATAATAGGGGTTTGGGGGTATTGTTGCTTAATTTGATGTACCCATGCGTATTTTAACGGGGGAATTTCGCGGTTTTCCTTGGGATTGAGGCCCTGCAGCCAGGCTTTACGGGCGTGGATGATCAGCTCATCCACACCGGCTTCAATCTGGGCGGCGCAAAAGGTTTCAAACTGATCGAAGCTGTCCATCTGATCGATACCGATGCGGGTTTTAACCGTTACCGGAATGGAGACGGCGGATTTCATGGCCGAGACGCACTCTGCCACTAACTGCGGCTGGGCCATCAAACAGGCGCCGATTAGATTGTTCTGTACTCGGTCGGATGGGCAGCCCACATTGAGGTTAATGGCGGCATAGCCCCACTGCTGGCCCAGTTGAGCACATTGGGCCAGCGCGTCCGGTTCCCCGCCCCCCAGTTGCAAGATGACCGGTTCGTCCCCTGCGTGTCCGAGGAAGCGTTGCAGGTTGTTGCCGTGAAGGATGGCGCCGGTGGTGACCATTTCCGTGTAGAGTACGGCATGGCGGCTGATGCGCCGATGGAAATAGCGGCAGTGTCTGGTGGTCCAATCCAGCATGGGGGCGACGGAAAAATAGCCCGATGGATGTTTGGGTATGGGTGTCATGGAAGGATTATCGCCAAAGATGGGCTGAAGAATGGCGTCCCGTAGGGGAGTCGAACCCCTGTTACCGCCGTGAAAGGGCGGTGTCCTAGGCCTCTAGACGAACGGGA
>DQVN01000148.1 GCA_015661715.1 Sulfurivirga caldicuralii | reverse complement strand
CCGATAGATGCGCCAGGCCTTCAGCAGTGGCCAGTCATTTTCAAACATCAGGTCAACTACCGCCTGGGGGATGTAGTCGCTCTCATCCCGTTGGTCGTGGTCATGTTGCATGGCCACATAGTCATCATAGGGAATGACCACGAAGGCGGGCTGGCCATTCTGATAGATAATCTGTGGTTCAGTATGTGTGTTCATCTCGTTTTTTCACCTCCTCAATCCAAAGAATGCGTCCGCCGTGATCCGGGGCAAGAAAACCCGCCAGTTGCCGACACGCAGACGGTATGGGTATTGATGATTGGTCAGTGCTTTCACGTTCTGGCTGTTTCGCCAGTTTGGCAGCTCGCGTTTTACTGCCTCCCGGATGCGGGTCTGAATGGTGCGGTCACTGATTTTTCTCAGCTGCCTGATGGCGCGTTTATGCCATTTGATCTCCATGCTTGCCCCTCTATTTGGTTATAAATTATAACTATATCAGCAAGGACAATCAACCTGACACCCGCCCACAGGCATGACTGTGGGCGCTGAGCCACAATCAGTGCCATGGGCATTGAATCTGAGCAAACTGCCCGCACCTGAGGTCATCGAGCCGCTGGACTATGAGGCTATCCTCACCCAGCTGCAGGATCAATTAAAAAAGGACACCCAAAATTTTTGAAATTTGGCAAAATTTGTGTTGCCGAGCAGGGGGTGACGCAGCAGGTGTGTGTGGTGCTTTAGTCCCTACCGCCTTGAACCAAAGATTTATTATGTCACGGCTATTTCAAGATGCTTGCCCAGGGCATCTAATGCCGCTTCGATACTCTCCACACGCGAGCGGTAGCGGAAATTGAACAGCCGGATCAGTGCAGGCGGTTTCACGCCCATGCGTTCGGCCAGCTCGCGTTTGCTCAGTCCTGAGCGTAACCACTCGTTATACAGATGAATCTTCGCCGCCACTGTTGTGGGCACATACAGCGCCTGCTGTCCATGTTGCTTTGAGGAGGGTAAGGGAATGGGGCGTTTTGTTTCGGTATACAGCTCAAGCGCGGAGTCGAACGCATCCAGCGCTGCTTTCTGCAGTGCGTTCAAATCATAGACCACCGTATGTGCTTCTGGCACATCCACGAAGTCCACCAGCCAGGCATCGCCTTCCGGTTCCAGCACGAGCGGATAATCCATGATTGCCTCCTTATAGACTCAGATCCTTGCGAATGCGTTTTTCCAGCCCTTTTGGCATCTCCTTAGCACCATGATCGGGGAAGATCGTCATGCGGCCATTGAGATACACCTTGAAATGACTGCCTCTTGCAGGTTTGAATACGGCTCCCTGTTTTGTCAGCCACCGTCTGAATTCGCTGTGACCTTCCCCCAATGTTGGCTGTAGTGCCAGCTTTGCTGAACATACTCAACAGCTTGCCGTCTGGCTGGAACGCTTACCACTTTTTTGACAGCACATCCTTCAGGGCCATGCCAGCATGGTCTCGGCCAGCAGCTTTTTCAGCCGGGCGTTTTCTTCTTCCATAGGTCAGTTTATTTGCTGTAGAGCTCTGCTGGATCAATGAGTGGATCGAGGATAATCTGTGCCGGTTCGGGCCACAGACGGGTATAGAAACAGGTAGTACGACCTGTGTGGCAGGCGGGGCCTGTTTGATCCACGAGTAATAGTAGAGCATCGCCGTCGCAGTCGATGCGCACTTCCTTCAGGTGTTGTACCATGCCTGAGGCTTCACCTTTGCGCCACAGTTTGCCACGGGAGCGGGACCAGTAGCAGACCTGCCCGCTGGCCAGGGTTTCATGCAGGGCGGCTTCGTTCATCCATGCCAGCATTAACACTTCTTTGGTGTCATACTGTTGGGCGATGGCGGTAATCAGTCCGTCGCGATTCCATTTGAGTTCTTGGATAAGCTGTTCGGCATCCAGTATTGTGCCGACATTCAAGGGTTCGCGATCTTTGTAGCTCATGATTTTTTCTTGGCGGCTGCAAACGCCATGGCCAGGAGGTTGTTGGTCACAGCCGGCTCTTTCTTTTGTGGTTTTGGGGGCGGTGGGGCGATGTCAGCCTGTTCGCCTTTGGCAAGCATGGCCTGAAACAGGGTCATGGTGGCCCGAGCATCGTCCAGAGCGTCATGGGCATCGCCTGGAAAGGGTTCACCAATGATTTTTTCATAAGCATCCGTGAGTTTGGGTGTTTTGAAGAACCAGTACTGGCGATCATTATGCCAGCGCATAGCGCCTACCAGGTCACGGGCCAGTTCGGCCACATCTAGCCAGCTGCTGTAGTTCAGCTCAAAGGGGAGTTGTTTCTTTTTGGCAGTATTTTCCAGGTAGGCGAAATCGCTTTCGGTGCTATAGGCCAGTACATGGTCTGCATTGAGCAATGCTTGGTGAATAGCGTCCCAAACCTGGGTGGCAAAAGGGGCGTCTGCCACCATTTCCGTGGTGATCTGGTGTTTTTCATTGGCGGGAATATCATAGCCGGGGTTGATCAGTTGATTCAGGACTGCCTGGCCGTCGCTGTCGCAGATGGAGACCTGAATGATGTCTGCTTCCGGTTTGGTACAGACATCAGTGGCTTCAATATCAATGCATACTAGGCGTTTGCTCTTGAGTTCCTGTGCCAGGTTTTTCAGCTTGAATAGGGCATCGGTACGGCGCTGTTGTATAAGCGTGATGGCTTCGCTCCGGAGGAATTCTTTGAGTAGCTTTTCCACTTGGGTACGTAGTTTAGGAATGGAGCCCCGCAATGCCTCACGCACGGCTTCGTCTTCGGATGCGCGCTCGATCAGTTCATCCAGCGTGAGCGGCTGTTCCGGCTCGATCTCGAAGCGATCGAGGGTGGCGTCGGTCAGTTTCTTTAGATTGAAGTCATAGGCCTCCAGTGGAGGGATGACCAGTTGGGCTTTTAGCAGGGCGGTTTCACCTTTGGCAGGCGAGGCCATCACCTCGACACCACGCAAGGTAATGCCGTCGGAGGCAGCGACGGCAACCAGATAGTCTTTTAGCGGTTGGTTACGGTTATCAAGCAGAATCAGTTGGGCGTTGGACATGTTGTTTCCGTTTGTTCATGAATGGAGCGCATTGTAGCTGTTTTGGCGGGGGAAAACGATAGGGCCCCGCGAAAAGCGGGGCCGGTCTGTCTGCGAGAGATTGTTTTAGCCTTTGGCGTTCAGGTAGTTCTGATTGACTTTTTCCCAGTCGACCACATCCCACCAGGCTTGCAGATAGTCGGGACGACGGTTCTGGTAGCGCAGGTAGTAGGCGTGCTCCCATACATCCACGCCCAGAATCGGTGTGCCCTGAACATCGGCGACATCCATGAGCGGGTTGTCCTGGTTGGGGGTGGAGGTGATAACCAGATTACCCTTTGTATCCAGCACTAACCATGCCCAGCCAGAACCAAAGCGGGCTAGGCCGGCTTGGATGAGTTGCTGCTTGAAGTTGTCAAAGCTGTCGAAGGTGGATTCAATGACCGATTTGATTTCTCCCTGGGGCTCTCCACCGCCATTGGGACCCATGATGTTCCAGAAGAAGGTGTGGTTCCAGTGGCCACCGCCATTGTTGCGCACGGCAACGGGGAGTTTGGAAATGTTCGCCAGCATCTCTTCCATGGACATGTCTTCCATTTCTGT
>DQVN01000055.1 GCA_015661715.1 Sulfurivirga caldicuralii | reverse complement strand
TTGGTGGGTGCTGCAGGGATCGAACCTGCGACCCTCGCCTTGTAAGGGCGATGCTCTCCCAGCTGAGCTAAGCACCCCAACGCTCAATGAGGGCGTATTATACGGTCTCAACAGCCTGTGTCAAGATTGCGAATACAAAAAAGGCCGCAATGCGGCCTTTTGAAAATCCTAAAAGTTTCATTTCTCAGTTTACTGCGTCTTTTAACGCCTTACCGGGTGTAAATTTGGGCACCTTGGCGGCTGGAATCTGAATCTTCTCTCCCGTTTGAGGATTGCGGCCAGTCCGGGCAGTACGCTCACCCACCTTGAATGTACCAAAGCCAATAATGGTCACCTGCTCCCCCTGCTGCAACGCCTCGGTAATAGTTTCAATGCACGCATCCAAAGCAGCTGCCGCTTGCGTCTTCGTCAGGCCGGACTTCTCAGCAATTGCACTTACAAGCTCGGTTTTTTTCATTGTGATCTCTCTCCATGAGTTTGTCTGAACCTATCCTGCCTCTGATGAGGATCCCGCCGCCACCAGAGTCTCTATCAATAACGGTAGGGATTTTATAGCAATGCGCCCCTCAAAGTGTCAAGCAAAAAGAATTCGCCAAAGCAATTTTTTTATATTCGGCAACGCTTTTACCTTTCCTCCCACTAATGGGCATTAGGCATGTCCGAATCCACAACCTGCCCCCCCCTGGGCGCAGAGTGTTTCCTTATCCTTCAATTTAGGCTGCGGCTGCCGTAGCAGGGCCTGATGGAACACCTCATCCACCCAGCGAACCGGCACAATGTCCAATTGAGAGGTAATCTCATCGGGTATCTCAGCCAGATCCCGTGCATTTTCATGGGGGATCAAAACTTTTTTAATATCTGCCCGCAACGCAGCCAGTAATTTTTCCTTCAGGCCGCCAATCGGCAGTACCTCACCCCGTAATGTAATTTCGCCGGTCATGGCCACATCATTGCGCACCGGAATGCCTGTGAGCACGGAGGTAATAGCCGTGGCCACAGCGATACCCGCACTGGGCCCATCTTTTTTGATCGCCCCTTCTGGGAAATGCAGATGCAAATCGGTCTTTTCATAGAAGGTTTCATCCAGACCCAGCTCCGCACTCCGCGCACGGATCACGCTCATGGCAATCTCCACGGACTCTTTCATCACCTCCCCCAACTGGCCGGTACTCTTCAGTCGACCTTTACCGGGCATGCAGGTGGCTTCAATATGCAGTAGATCCCCCCCCACGCGAGTCCAGGCCAAGCCATTCACCAACCCGATGCGCGCTTGTGCCATCTTTTCACTATGACGATAACGGGCCACCCCCAGCCATTTTTCCAAATCTTGAGGTTGGACAATAATTGGCGCCGTCTGCTCACCTTCCTCCAATGCCTTCACGGTTTTCCGGCATAATTTGGCAAGTTGACGCTCCAGATGACGCACCCCGGCCTCCCGGGTGTACTGCTCAATAATGGCCTCAATGGTTTCTTCAGGCACCTGCAGCTCCTCCGCCCTCAGGCCGTGTTGTTTGAGCTGGCGCGGCAGCAAGTGGCGCAAGGCAATATTCTTCTTTTCCATTTCCGTGTAGCCAGAGAGCTGGATAACCTCCATCCGATCCAGCAAAGGCTCCGGCATATCCATGGAGTTGGATGTAGCCACAAACATCACCTCAGACAGATCGTAATCCACCTCCAGATAGTGATCATTAAAAGTTTTGTTCTGTTCCGGATCCAACACCTCCAGCAACGCAGAAGCCGGATCACCACGAAAATCCGAACTCATCTTGTCGATTTCATCCAACAGAAACAGCGGGTTCTTCACGCCTGCTTTGACCATTTTCTGGATAATCCGCCCCGGCAACGCCCCCAGATAGGTGCGCCGGTGCCCGCGGATCTCCGCCTCATCGCGCACTCCACCCAGCGACATACGCACAAATTTACGGTTCGTCGCCTCTGCAATCGAGCGAGCCAATGAAGTTTTACCCACACCCGGTGGCCCGACCAGACAAAGAATCGGCCCTTTCAGCTTGCGCACCCGCTTCTGTACCGCCAGATACTCCAAAATACGCTCCTTAACCTTCTCCAACCCATAGTGCTGGTTCTCCAACACCTGGGCAGCGCGCTTCAAATCACGGTTAATACGCGTGCGCTTTTTCCAGGGCACATCCAACAGCCAGTCAATATAGTTGCGCACTACACTGGCTTCCGCCGACTGGGGCGGCATCATGCGCAATTTTTTCAACTCGGACAGGGCCTTTTCCCTGGCCTCATCCGGCATACCGGCTTCTTCGATCCGCTTTTTCAGACTGACCAGTTCATCTTCATCCCCGTCGGTACGTCCCAACTCCTTATGAATGGCCTTGATCTTCTCATTGAGATAGTATTCCCGCTGGTTTTTATCCATCTGCTGCTTGACCCGTTCGGCAATGCGCTTTTCTGCCTCCATCAGGTCAATTTGGGTCTCGATCAAGCCAATCAATTTTTCCAGGCGCTGATTCAGCGAAGAAATATCCAATAGAGACTGTTTAGCCTCCATGGACAGATCCAGATTGGCCGCCACAAGATCAATCATGGCATCCGGATCATCCGTTCGCTCCACTGAGCGCTTCACATCGGAAGAGAGCTTACGGTTGAGTTTGGCAAAATGGGCAAAGCGCTCCTTCGCCAACTTGATCAGGTAAGGGATTTCTTCCGGTTTATCGATCGTGGTTTCCAAGCGGCGGATATCACCTCGAAAAACGGTTTCATCCTCCACCAGGCTGAGCAGTTCAAAGCGCTCCATACCTTCAATCAACACCTTAACGGTGCCATCGGCCAGCTTCAATGTCTGCAGAATCGTCGCCAGGGTGCCCACCCGATAGACATCATCATAAGTAGGGTTATCCACCGTCGGCGTTTTCTGGGAAATTAGAAAAATTTGCCGATCGCCCTTCATGGCCTCGACAATCGCATTAATAGACTTCTCTCGCCCTACAAACAGCGGCACCACGCTTCCGGGAAGCACCACCACATCCCGCAGAGGCATGACCAACGTATTAAGTTTCATATCCAACTGTTCAATCTCATCATGTTGACGCATGAGCGCACCTCGATTCCATTACTGTGCCACCTGTTCAGACTCCTCAGTAGACGTCCGATCAGGCTGAGGGCTTTTACTCTTATAAACTAGCACGGGCTGCTTGCCCTCTTTGACAACCGCCTCGTCAATCAATACCTTTTCCACATCCTGCATACTGGGCAAGTCATACATCAGATCCAGCAGCAACTGTTCCAAAATGGCACGCAACCCTCGAGCACCGGTTTTGCGTTTGATCGCCTCCTCAGCGATGGCGCTTAAGGCGTCATCGGTAAACTGCAACTGCACACCTTCCAACTCAAACATTTTCTGGAACTGTTTGACCAAAGCGTTCTTAGGCTCAACCAGAATACGCACCAATGCCGCTTCATCCAGCGCCTCCAACGTAGCAATGACCGGCAGGCGTCCGACAAACTCCGGAATCAGGCCATATTTGACCAGATCTTCCGGCTCAACTTGCTGATAGAGCTCGCTGATATCCCGTTCCTTATCCTTGCTTTTGACCTCAGCGGCAAAGCCGATACCCGTCCCTTTGGCTACGCGCTGCTCAATGATCTTGTCCAAGCCTTCAAAAGCACCACCGACAATAAACAAAATCTTAGAGGTATCCACCTGGATCATTTCCTGGTTGGGATGCTTGCGTCCCCCTTGTGGTGGAATATTGGCAATGGTGCCCTCAATGATCTTCAGCAGCGCCTGCTGCACCCCTTCACCGGAGACATCCCGCGTAATGGAAGGGTTTTCCGACTTACGCGTAATCTTGTCAATTTCATCAATATAAATGATCCCGCGCTCGGCTTTGCGTGGATCGTTATCACAACGCTGCAACAACTTGAGGATGATGCTTTCCACATCCTCCCCCACATATCCCGCTTCCGTCAGGGTGGTGGCATCGGCAATGGCAAAGGGCACATCCAGCATCCGCGCCAGCGTCTGCGCCAGCAATGTCTTACCGGAGCCAGTGGGACCAATCATCAGGATATTACTTTTGGTCAACTCCACCTCATCCGTCTCTGGCGCCCCGGCCATCAAGCGCTTGTAGTGGTTATACACCGCCACCGCCAGAATCTTTTTCGCCTTTTCCTGCCCGATAACATATTGATCGAGCGTGGCTTTGATCTCATGGGGGGTGGGCAGTTTATTCAGCGATAAAGGCAGCTCACCCTCCCCTTCCGCATTGTCTCCACCGAACTCTTCCCGCAGAATTTCATTGCACAACTCCACACACTCATCGCAGATATACACCCCGGGACCGGCAATTAATTTGCGCACTTCGTCCTGGTGTTTACCGCAAAATGAGCAGTACAAATCCTTATCGCTCATTCTTGCTCTCCTGTCCGGCTGGTCAGCACTTCATCAACCAAGCCATACTCCTTGGCCTCCCAGGCGCCCATGAAATTATCCCGATCCGTATCTTGCTCGATGCGTTCGATGGGCTGACCTGTATTCTTAGCCAGCTCCTTATTCAAAGTTTCTCGAATCTTAAGAATCTCACGGGCGTGAATTTCAATATCACTGGCCTGCCCTTGAAAGCCACCCAATGGCTGATGGATCATAACCCGGGAATGGGGCAGCGCAAAACGCTTGCCCCGAGCACCCGCCGCCAACAAAAACGCCCCCATACTGGCGGCCTGACCAATACACATGGTACTGACATCCGGCTTGATAAAGTTCATGGTGTCATAGATGGCCATGCCCGCTGTTACGCTTCCACCCGGAGAGTTGATATACAGGTGGATATCTTTCTCTGGATTTTCCGACTCCAGAAACAATAACTGCGCCACAATCAGGTTCGCCATGTGGTCTTCCACCGGCCCCACCAGAAAAATCACTCGCTCTTTCAACAAACGGGAGTAGATATCGAATGAACGCTCCCCTCGACTGGTTTGCTCAATGACGATGGGCACCAATGTGTTTGTTATCTCCTGTGCGTTCATATTGCGCGTCTTTCCTTTATGCCTATCAATGTTGAGTAATGGGGATAGCCTACCGCAAAAAAAAGGCTTGTCAAACGACAAGCCTTTATCTCTGTTCAACCTTCGCAACTAAGAGATTAAGCAGCTGTCAGCTCTTCAAAGCGCTTACTTACCTCTTTCACTTTGGCTTGCTCAAGAACAGCATCTGCAACCTTGTTTTCCAGCAGAATGGCTTCTATTTCACGCAAATGCTCAGGATGCTGCTTATACCAGTTAACCACCTCTTCCGGGTCTTCATAGGCTGATGCCTGATCCCGGAGATAGGCTTCGATCTCCTCAGGCGTTAACGCCACGCCCAACGACTCGATCAACTTGCCAATAATCAAGCCAAGACGCACACGCTGTTCAGCACGCGCTCGAAACGCTTCTGCGTCCAGTTTCACTTGCGCTGGATCAACACCCTGCATCTGTAGCTCGCGCAACTGATTCTGCATTAAAGTCTGAATCTCTTGATCCACCAACGACTTCGGCAGATCAATATCCACCGCATCATCCAGTGCAGCCAGCACGGCATTACGGTTTTGTGCCGTGATCAGACGTTTCATTTCACGGGCCATGCTTTCACTGATCTCTTTGCGGAACTCATCCACATCTCCGCTCTCAACACCGAAATCCTTGATAAATTCCTCATCCACTTCCGGCTTTTCAGCCACCTGAACTGAGTGGACTTTTATCTTAAATTCTGCCTCTTTACCTGCCAGGTTCTCAGCATGATAATTTTCCGGGAAAGTAACCGTGATGGTGCGTTCTTCCCCCTTTTTCATCCCGATAATACCCTCTTCAAAACCGGGAATCATACGGCCAGAACCCAAGATTAAAGGCACATTTTCTGCCTTTCCGCCTTCGAACGCTTCGCCATCGACGAATCCTTCAAAATCGATGATCACCTGATTGCCTTCGGCAGCCTTCTTGTTGCCATTGGCCGCGCGCCAGCGCTTTTTCTGCTCACGCAGCTTCTCGATCATGGCATCCACATCTTCGTCCGTGATCTCCCCCACCACCTTCTCCACCTCCAGCTCAGAGAAGTTCGGCAAGGTCACCTCCGGCATCACATCAAATTTTGCCTTGAACTGCACCGTATCCCCCTTATCCTCCACCTGGTCAAAACGGGGATAGCCGGCAACCTTCAGGTCCTCTTGTGCAACGGCATCATAAAATGCTTTATAGACCACATCGCTCAATACTTCTTGACGGGCCTGTGCGCCATAACGCTTTTTAACGATAGACAGAGGCACCTTGCCCGGACGAAAGCCGTCCATCTTGACCGTACGACGGATTTCCGCCAGACGCTGCTTGACCTGCGCATTGATCTCATCAGCAGGCAACACGACTTCAATTTCATGCTCCAGGCCAGATTCGGGTTTATTAACAGTTACTTGCATATGCTTCTCGATTCACTTTTACTTAGGTAGAGAGGGGCTCAGGCTGTACAGGCCGCCCAAAAATGGCGAATTATACCCAAACCTACCAAAACAACAAGTTGAATTTGCGCGATGGCTGTCAGCTCGCTAGAATGATTCGCTCATCCATATGAGCATGAGCATCAACGTCAACAAATATAAGGAGATTAGAATATGGTGATTGAACGTATTGTGATGATTTTCGCGGGTAGTGTCATTTTGCTCAGCCTGGGATTGGCCATGTGGATCAACCTGCAGTGGTTACTGTTGACCGCTTTTGTAGGCTTGAATCTCATCGTATCAGGGCTGACCGGCTTCTGCCCGCTGGTTAAGATATTGGAAAAGTTTGGTTTCAAACATGGGCTGCCGTTTGCTAAAGCCCCCCGCGAACAAGAATAAAAATCATTCTGCCCCAGCCGCTACAGGCTGGCGCATCTGTCCATCTTGCAGTCGATAGATTTGCTGCATTTTCCCTGCAACAGCCGCATCATGGGTGACCACCAATAATGCGGTTTTATGCTCTGTGTTCAACGCCAGCATTAATGCCAATACCTGCTCGGCGGTGCGACTATCCAGATTACCTGTTGGCTCATCAGCCAGAATACAATCTGGCTCTGTCACCATGGCTCGAGCAATCGCAACCCGCTGACGTTCCCCACCCGACAGCTCCGCGGGCTTATGATGCAACCGATGCCCCAACCCCACTGCCTCCAGTAAAGCGCGTGCCCGCTGTTTCGCTTGCCGCACGGGCGTGCGCCGAATCATCAAGGGCATCATGACATTTTCTAAGGCATCCAACTCTGCCAACAGATGATGGAACTGATAGACAAACCCCACATGCCGATTACGCAAACGACTGCGGGCGCGCTCACTCAAATGGGAAAAGGGGCGCCCCAACAGTAATACCTCGCCGGAAGTGGGGCGATCCAACCCGCCCAGCAGATGCAACAGGGTGCTCTTACCCGAGCCCGAACTGCCGATAATAGCCATCGCTTCCCCTGCGGCCAAGGTTAAATCCACGCCCTTGAGCACCTCCATGGTCAGGTTGCCCTCTTGAAACACTTTGCGTAAATTGCGCGCTTGCAGCACCACCTTACTCATAACGCAACGCCTCCGCTGGTTGAACGTGGGCTGCCCGCCAGGCGGGATAGAGGGTGGCCAACAAGGTCAAGACAAAAGCCAACAAAGCCACCGCTTCCACATCCGACCAGGCCAGCCGGGAAGGCACTTCGCTGATGTAATACACATCCGGCGGAAAGAACTGAAAACCAAACAACTGCTCGATAAAGGGCACCACTACATCCAGATTCAACGCCAGCACCACCCCCAGGATCACCCCAATCAAGGCGCCGGTCAATCCGATCACCAATCCCTGGATAATAAAAATCCACTGAATCTGTCCCGGTGTCGCGCCCAAGGTTTTCAGCACAGCGATATCACTCTGTTTATCGGTCACCACCATGACCATCATGGAAACGATATTGAAGGCCGCAACCATAATAATTAACGCCAATACAATAAACATCATGCGTTTTTCCATCTGCACCGCTTGAAAAAAGTTCACATGCCGCTGAGTCCAATCCACGGTATACAGGGTTTCACTCAACCTCTCCGACAACACCTGGCGCACATGATGCACAGCAAACAGGTCATCCAAGCGCAACACCAGCGCACTGACCGTGTCTTTTGGATAACGGTAAATTTTGGCCGCATCGGCAATATTCACCACCGCTAGCCCCGCATCATATTCATACATGCCCACTGAAAAAATTCCGGCCACCGTCATGCGCTTAAATCGGGGCATCACCCCGACAATCGACACACTGGCTTGAGGGGCAATCAGCGTCACCTTATCCCCCAGGGTTACCCCCAGCGCCGCAGCCAGGTCCCGCCCGAGCAGAATGCCGTAGCGCTGTTTGGCAAGATTGGACAAATCTCCCTGAACCATTTCTTGTGCGAGTTTAGATACACCGGCTTCCAGGTTCGGATCAATGCCTCGAATGATCACACCCTTGACCACTTTGCCATGGGCCAGCATCGCCTGCTCCTCTATTACAGGCGCTGAAGCCACCACATGCGGCACGCCCTTGATCTGCTGGGCCACTGTCTGCCAGTCATGGAGCCGCTGCTGATAGCCGGTAATTTCCATATGCGCTGTCAGGCTGAGAATACGTTCACGCAACTCATGCTGAAAGCCATTCATAATGGACATGACAACGATCAACGCCATCACCCCCAGGGCAATCCCGGCGATCGATGAGAACGAAATAAACGAAATGAATCCATTGCGGCGCTTGGCCCGGGTGTAACGCAGACCCAGTTGCAGCTCAAATGGCAGTCGGTTCATTTAGGCCCATCCTGTTAAGATGCCAGCAGTATACAAAAAACCCGGATAGGCATCCGGGCTGAAGTCCAATCTAGATCTTAAAAGCTGTTATGAGGAGGAAGATTTCTCATCCGCCTTTTGTGGCGTACAGGGTTCATCGGGATCGGGGCAGGGCGCAACCGCCTCCACCTCCGGTTGAGACGGCGCCAGGGCCGTATAGACCGGTTCCACCACTGTCCGTGCATACTGCCAGCGCACCATGGTGTCCGCCGCCAGCACAAACAGGCTGACCACCGTACCGCCCCAGAAAACGCCTTCCAGCACAGATCCGGTGATCAAGCCGGAAATGGGGCTCAAATTCAGCACGATCACCAGTGTGGCCATGGCCAGATAGATACCCAAATAGGTATAGCGATAAGGCTCATAGCGGTCCAACCAGATGGTGGCAATGCCAAAATGGGTCAACTGCTCCATCAGGCCGTGTTTATGGGCACCACTTTTCTCATAAGCTTTGCGCTTGTCCGCCTCGGTCACCGCCTCTTTAGCCAGCTTGTCCAGATAGGCGCTGAGATGGCCATAGCCGAACAATAAGCGGTTGGCCAACAGATAAAACAGCGCAAACCCCAGCACAAAAGCCACCTCTTCCGGCAACCAAGGCCGCACAATGAGATTAAAGAACAACAGGGCAACAAATACTGCGACCGCAAACAGCATGCTCCAGTAGAGCACCTGTTCCAACCGATCATGTTTCCTTACACTTGACATGATCACCCCTCCTTATTTCTTGTCAGTCTGCTGGCCAGCTTGTTTCTCGACTTTGACCGGCTGTCCCTTGGTAAACACATAGGTCAAGTCAAACACACCGGGCACCAATGGATAGACATACTGGATCGTCGTCGCCACCACATCGCCCTCTACCAAATCTGCCGTATCGGCCTTCAACTGGACACGCAAGGTCTCCACCGAGAAAGGGGGAACCACCAGGGGCTGCTCAAAATGCACAAACGCCATTTCATAGCCCTTCCCTTCTTTAGGCTTGAAAGCGATCGCCTTCCCCAGTAAATTGATGGATTGACCACCCGGGTTACTGAATGTCAACGCCAGGGTTTTGGTTTGATTGTCATATTCAGCAGCAACCACCACCGGCGCTGCCGGCATGGCGGCTATGGTCGCCTTCAGCCCTGCATTACTTAAGTAAGCGCCAGCACCCCACCCCGCCAACAGGCCGAGAAAAGTCATCAGAAAGATCAGTGCATAAGGTCGTTTCATGGTCAAATCTCCTTTGGTCAAAAAATTAAAAAATGTTGCAGGAGTTGTATGGGACCAGCGGGCCTCTTTTCAAGCCTCGGCAAAGGATTGCTGGAGAAACGCCACCGCCTCTTGCTGCGACTGGGTCCAGCGAAATTCCGGCAACTGGCGGATGATTGAACGACCATAGGATTTTTCTGTTAGACGGGGATCACACAGCATCAGCACACCGCGATCTTGCTCTGTGCGAATCAACCGGCCCACCCCTTGCTTCAATGCCAGGGTGGCTTCGGGCAACTGCAGCAGGGCAAACGGGCGTTTGCCCTGTTCGCTCAACCAGGCGCTTTCTGCCTGCAGCACCGGGTCATCAGGCGGGGCAAAAGGGATCTTGTCGATCATGACAAAACGCAGTTGATCACCTGGCAGATCGACCCCTTCCCAGAAACTGGCTGTCGCCAGAAGCACGGCACGTGGCTGATCGCGAAACTGTTGCAGCAGCGATGCCTTGGGTGCCTCACCCTGTACCAGTAAGGTGCCCGACCAGTGTTCCGCCAGCAGTGCATGGGCCTGTTCCAGAGCGCGATAGCTGGAAAACAGCAACAGGGCATGTCCTTGTGCTGCCTGCAGCAGGGGCCATGCCTTGCGTAAACAGCAGCGGATATAGTCGGGCGCACTCGGCAGGGGCAGGGGGTGCGGGTGATAGATCATCCCCTGCGCGCCATAGTCAAACGGGCTCTCCACTTTCAGCGTTGCCACCCCCTCCAATCCCAACTTGCGCTGAAAATAGCCGAATCCTTGGGTGTCCGTCAGCGTCGCTGAAGTAAAGATCCAGCTTTCACCCAGCGCTGTGACCCAACTCGAAAAGGTTCGGTCAATACGCAAAGGTGTGCGATAGAGCCGAAACCACCCGGAACCCATATCACACCAACACACCTCGCTGACCTGATCGGCCTGCCACCAGGCCGCCAACGCCGACATCAACGCCTGAAGGCTCTCTCGGGCGGCCGCCAACCCGGTTCCTCTCGGTGCCATGGTCTCTAGCCAATTCAAAAGTTCCACAAGGGCGGCAGTCATTTGGTCATAGAAAGGCTGCAACACCGCCTGCACCGCCGCCAGCGCATAGCGACCGTTTGAAAGCGCCTGGGCAAACGCGCTGATCCGCTCAGCAATCAGGGTCTGGCGTCGGGAAAAAGGAAGCTGCGCTTCCGGCGCTTCCACCTCGCAGGCCAGGCCAATTTCCTCCAACAGACGGAGCAACTGCGCGCTGCTGACCTGTTCTCCCAGAAACTGTCGCACCACATCGGCCAACTGATGGGCCTCATCGATGATATACACATCCCGGTCGGGCAGGATGCCCGGGGCACCCTGCTGGCGCAATGCCAGATCCGCGGCCAGCAAGTGATGATTCACCACCAGCAGCTGGCTTTCCTGCGCTTGCTCTTTGAGGCGGGGATAGACGCATTCGCCGCTGGCGGAACACGCTGCCTGTTGACAAAATTCCGCTTTGGCACACACATAAGACCAGATGGCGGACTGCTCAGGCACTTGATCACATGCGCCCCGTTCGCCGCTGCCACCGTGGGCCAACCAACTGCGAATCTGCGCCAAATGATGTTGCTGCGCTCTGCTCAACTGTCCACTGGTCTCCGCCAAAACCAGGCGCTGCTCACAAACATAGTTTTCCCGTCCTTTCAAATGCATCCAGACACCTGATGGGGGTAACAGTTCACGCAACCGCGGCAGATCCTTGCTGATCAGCTGATCTTGTAAAGTCTTGGTGGCCGTTGAAACCAGAACGCGCTTGCCACTCAACAGAGCCGGCACCAGATAAGCTAAGGTCTTGCCGGTACCCGTCCCCGCCTCCACCATCAGATGCGTACCCGTTTCTATGGCACGGGCCACGGCTTCCGCCATGCGCTGTTGGCCAGGGCGCATCTGAAAGTTCTGCCAGTCCTGTCTCTCGACCCGTGCTTTGAGAAATCGGGCAACCTGTTGCGGTAATGTGCTCATGGCCGCCATTATATTTGCGCTATTTCATCCGGGTCGCTATAATGCCGCTTTTGTTTTGGCCGCATGTGGGGGAAATACAATGAAAGTTCTGTCTTCTCTGAAGTCAGCCAAGAAGCGCCACAAGGATTGTCAGGTGGTTCGCCGTCGTGGCAAGGTCTATGTTATCTGCAAGACCAACCCGCGCTTCAAGGCTCGCCAGAAGTAATCCAATTCGCTACTTCTGCTGAATGCAAAACGCCCCGTTTTGACGGGGCGTTTTCTTTATCACTATTTTCTTTTCTCAACGCCGCCCAAAAGGGAAACCACCACCCGGCAAACCGCCCATGCCGCCCATACCACCTAAACCTGGCATTTTCCCGCCTAAGCCGCGCATCAGATTCTTCATGCCCCCTTTAGAGAGTTTCTTCATCATCTTCTGCATCTGTTCAAACTGTTTGAGCAAACGGTTGACATCCTGAACCTGAACACCCGCCCCCTTAGCAATTCGCCGCTTACGCGACCCTTTGATAATGCTCGGATGGCGGCGCTCCTGGGGCGTCATGGAATTGATAATGGCTTCCATGCGCTTGAACTCTTTTTCCGCCACGGCAGGATCCACCTGATTGGCCATCTGCCCCATCCCAGGCAGTTTGCCCATCAGTCCCGTAATGCCGCCCATACGATGAATCTGGCCCAACTGCTCGAGGAAGTCCTCCAGGTCAAATTGACCGCTCTTGTGCACCTTTTTGGCGAACTTCTCCGCCTTCTTCTTATCAATCTTGGCTTCGGCCTCTTCAATCAGAGACAGCACATCGCCCATTCCCAAAATCCGCCCCGCCATACGATCGGGATGGAAAGGCTCCAGGCCATCCAATTTTTCGCCTGTGCCCAGAAACTTGATCGGCTTACCGGTAATCTCCCGGATAGACAGGGCGGCCCCACCCCGGGCATCCCCATCAGCTTTGGTGAGAATCACGCCCGTCAACGGTAATGCCTCATGGAAGGCTTTGGCAGTGTTGGCCGCATCCTGCCCTGTCATGGCATCCACAACAAACAGGGTTTCAGCAGGCTTGACCGCGGCGTGCAAACGCTTGATCTCATCCATCAACGCCTGGTCGATATGCAGACGCCCCGCCGTATCCACAATCAATACATCGGCGAATTGCTTCCGTGCCGCCGCCATGGCAGCCTGGACAATCTCAACCGGATCCTGTTCAGCCTGGGAGGGGAAAAAGTCCACGCCCACCTGATGGGCCAAGGTCTCGAGCTGACGAATCGCCGCCGGCCGATACACATCCGCGGACACCACCATGACCTTTTTCTTCTCCCGCTCCTTTAGCCACTTGGCCAGCTTGCCCACTGTGGTGGTCTTACCCGCGCCCTGCAAACCCGCCATCAAAATCACAGCCGGGGGTTCCACCTTCAGATTCAGCGGTTCCGCTTCTCCCCCCATAACCTTGGTCAGCTCATCGCGCACGATCTTGATAAAGGCCTGCCCCGGATTCAGCGCTGAACTGACCTCCTGACCAATAGCCCGTTCACGCACGCGGTCGATGAACTGTTTGACCACAGGCAGCGCCACATCCGCCTCCAACAGCGCACGGCGCACATCCCGTAGGGCAGCCTGAATATTGTTTTCCGTCAGGCGCCCCTGACCGGTCAGATTTTTAAAGGTTCGATTCAGTCTATCGGTGAGATTCTCAAACATGCCATGCTCCATTTGACGGCGAATTTGGGCTATTATAACGGCTTATGAATATCACCCTGAGCGACACATGACCACCAGCGCGCTGCTTGGCAGCCTTGCTGTCATCTTATACCTCTCTGCCACGCTCCTGGTGGCCATGCGTATCGGCTACAACCAGGCCAATACCTTTCACCGCCGTCGCATTCTTCTGGCCACAGCCGCTGCCGTGATCTTGCACGGCCTCGCCCTGGGCCAAGCGGTTATTCAGCCATCCCATCTGTTGTTTAGCTGGGGGATTGGCTTGTCCACCATCGGTTGGGCCAGTGCCCTGATGCTGCTGGCGGCCAACCTTACCAAATCCATTGAAACCCTGGGGCTGTTCGTGTGGCCCCTTGCCATGGTAGGAGTAGTGGCACAGCACCTGGCAGGCTCCCCTCATCCCCTGCCCATCGAATACGGCGCGCATATTCTCCTGGCCATTCTGGCCTACAGCATCCTGGGACTGGCCACTGCTCAGGCCGTGCTCTACAGCATTCAGGAACGCCATTTCAAACGGCATCGTATCAGTCAATTGCTGAAAGCGCTGCCGCCGCTGACATTAATGGAAAAAACCCTGTATCAACTGCTGATCTTAGGCTTTACCACCCTGACATTTGCCCTGCTCACCGGCGCTTTCTTTGTAGAGGATCTCTTTGCGCAGTCCCTTATTCACAAAACATTCTTTTCCATCACCGCTTGGATCATTTACGCCCTGCTGCTTTGGGGACATTTCCGCCGCGGCTGGCGCGGGCAAAAAGCGGCTAAAGCGACATTTCTTGCCTTTTTTCTCTTGGTTCTCAGCTACCTGGGCTCGCAGTTTGTGCTTGAAATTCTGCTCAACCGTCTATAAATGGTTCGTTCCAAACCTCAAGGTCACAGGAATAACGCATGAATGAGTTACCGCTATCCATTCTGTTTGGTATATTGTTTTTTCTGCTGATGATGTCCGCCGTTTTCTCCGGTTCAGAAACCGGCATGATGGCGCTCAACCGTTACCGTCTCAAGGCGCTGGCCCAAGAAGGCCATAAACCCGCCCAACGGGCCATGCGCCTGCTGGCCCATCCAGACCGGTTGCTCGGTGTGATTCTGCTGGGCAATAACTTCGTCAATATCCTGGCCTCTTCCATCGCCACCATCATCGCCATGCGTCTCGCCGGAGAGGCTGGCATTGCCATTGGCGCAGGCCTGCTCACCCTGGTGGTGCTGATCTTCTCTGAAGTGGCGCCCAAGACCCTGGCGGCCATGTATCCGGAAAAAATCGCTTTCCCAGCCACCTATTTCTTAGAGCCCCTGCTGAAGGTTCTCTCGCCCCTGGTATTGATGGTCAATTTTGTCGCCAATAATTTCCTGAAACTGTTGGGGGTGGAGATTAAAAAGGGGGATGACAGTCACCTGACCCCTGAAGAGCTGGAAGCCATTATCGAAAACACGCCCCAGATCCCCAAACAGTATCGACAGATGCTCAAAAGCATCCTGCGCTTGGAACAAATCACTGTGGAGGATGTGCTGATCCCCAAATCGGATATCTACGCCATCGACGTGGACCAGCCCATGGAAAAAATCATGGCGGCGCTTGAAAAGTCACCCTATACCCGTATTCCCCTGTATCGTGGCTCGCTGGATAATGAATTGCTCGGCATCCTCAATATCCGCAAAGCCCTGCCGCTTTTGCTGCATAAAGACAAAGAGGCAATTTCTCTACGGGATCTTATCAAAGTCGCCCGACCGGCCTACTATGTACCCAATACCACCCCGTTGAACAAACAATTGTCCAACTTCCGCAAACACCGCCGTCGTATGGCACTGGTGGTGGATGAATATGGCGATCTAATCGGCTTATTGACAATTGAAGACCTGCTGGAAGAGATCGTCGGCGAACTGTCTCTGGATAAACAACACCAGCAGCGGGAGGATATTGTTGTCGAAGGCGATGGTTGTCTTTTGGTCAAAGGCAGCACTTTTATCCGAGATCTGAACAAAGAATATGAGCTCAACCTCCCCACCGACGGACCCAAAACCATTAACGGTCTGGTTCAGGAAATCACCGAAACCCTGCCCAATGCGGGCACCAGCATTCGTATCAATGACTATGTGCTGGAAGTGGTGGAATGCTCTGACAATGCGGTGGAAAAAATCCGACTCTGTTCACTCAACCCGGAGCGCACCCATGACTGACTACACCCCTTTTCACACGGATGCCGACTGGCAACTGCTGCAGGATGAATTTAAACGCCTGGCTCAGCAAGAACTTCTACCCCGTTTTCAACGGGTCTCGGCAACCGAAAAAGCCGATGGCAGCCTGCTGACGGCAGCCGATACCGCCATGCAAACGGCAACCGCCCGCTTTTTACACAGCACCTGGCCCCAGTTTGCCTTTTTGGGAGAGGAGTCCACAGCAGAAGCCCAACTGCAAGCTTTGCACAGTGACCAAGGGTGCTGGATTCTGGATCCATTGGATGGCACCACCAACTTTGCCCATGGCTGCCCGCTGTTCGCCAGCTCCCTCGCGTTGAGCATCCGCGGTGAGATTGTATTGGGCCTGGTCTATGACCCGGTGCGCGATGAGTTGTTCAGCGCCCGGAAAGGAAAAGGGGCGTATCTGAATGGCCAGCCCATCCACACTCAGACGACCATCACTACCCTCAAGCAGGCCCTGGCCCTGGTGGATTTCAAGCGCCTGCCCAAACCCATCGCCGCCAGCCTGGCCACAGACCCGCCCTATGCATCGCAACGCAATATTGGCGCCGTGGTGCTGGACTGGTGCTGGATCGCCGCTGGCCGCGGCGAACTTTACGCCCATGGGGGGCAAGGCCTGTGGGACTATGCCGCCGGTCAGCTGATTCTCCATGAAGCCGGCGGCGCCAGCTGTACCCTGGCGGGAGAGCCTGTCGCCAATGGCACCTTGGACAAACGATCCGCACTGGCCGCCAGCACACCCATTTTGCTCGAGCCGTGGCACACCCATCTCACCCATTGCGCCAGAAGCTGACGCCTACCTGATGGCGGCGCCGATAGCCACCGCCCTCTTTAAGGGGGACCGCCTCCCACCACCAGGCCTGTTGTGCAGGTGGGGGCGTCAATCCCCACCAGGGATCAATGCCGTCCACCTGACGTCCTGTGGCATCCCGCTTTTGAATGCACCGGTCCGCAATCAGACAAATATGCGCCTGATCGAATTGGCGCAAATACGCCAGATGGGCGCGCATTAACTCCTGGGCATAGTGTTCGATTTCCACCGCTGCCGCCTGCTGCCGTAACAGCCAGCGGGCGGGAAGCAAGGGTAATTGGGTGACCAAATTTAGCGACACCACCATGGAAAAGCCCTGATCCAGTCCCCAGGTTGGCGTCGCCACGGTACGCTTTCCCTGCAAAAGGGGCAGCAGACTTTCTGTGACATCATGCTCGATACAGGACACATTGGCAAACGGCTTTGCCGCCCGGCGGGCCGCGCGCAACCATACCAAATCCAGTAGACAAACCTCATCAAACCGATCACTGAGATGAGCCAACGGGATATCATCCAGCAGACCGGCGCCCAAAATCAGAACCCGTCCCCTCTGACAATCGGCCACCGCCTCGGTAATCGCCTGACGGCATAACGCATAATGGGATTGCCACTGAGCACGACAACGCTGATAACGGGCTTGTAGCGCAATGCTTTCATACAGATAGCCCATTTTGCGCGCAGCGGGATGGCGCACGGGAGTCGTCCAATACTGTACCCATTCCTTCAGCATGACAGGTTACAGATCCAGCGCCTGCATCTTACGGGTGAGCGTATTGCGCCCCCAACCCAGTAACTTAGCCGCCTGCTGCTTATGGTGATGGGCGGCCTGCATGGCTACCTGGATCAAGACGCGCTCAAAATCCCGTTCTGCCACCGTGTGCAGTTCCCGCCCCCCTTGAGCCAGATACTGCTGAGCCCACTGGGCCAAAGCCTGACGCCAGTCATCCGCCCCCTCTCCCTGATTAGCGGTTACCACCGCAGGTGTGCGCAACTCCAGCGGCAGATCTTCCATGTGCACGACCCGATCAGGGGCCATAATGGTCAACCAGGTACACAGACTGGCCAGCTGGCGTACATTTCCCGGCCAATCCAGCGTGGTCAGGTATTTTTCCACCTCCGCATCCAGCACCTTTTCTTCCATACCCAACTTGCGCGCCTCCTGAGCCAGGTAATAACGCAACAGCAGAGGAATATCCTCACGCCGCTCCCGCAGCGGCGGCACTTTAATCCGAATCACATTCAGCCGATAGAGCAGATCCTCGCGGAACTTCCCCTGGCGGACCAGTGCTTCCATATCCTGATGGGTGGCCGCCAGCACCCGGACATTGACCTTGATCGGATCCCGCCCACCGACGCGATAGAATGAACCATCATTGAGCACCCGCAGCAGGCGGGTCTGTAGATCCACCGGCATATCACCAATTTCATCCAGAAACAGGGTGCCACCATCGGCCTGTTCAAAACGGCCAATGCGCGTACTAACCGCCCCGGTAAAAGCCCCTTTCTCATGGCCAAATAGCTCCGACTCCAACAGTTCTCGGGGAATGGCGGCCGTATTCAAGGCGACAAACGGGTGATGCGCCCGGGCACTCAGTTCATGCAGGGCACGGGCCACCAGCTCCTTACCGGTACCCGTTTCCCCATTGATCAAAACGGTCACATCCGTTTTGGCTACACGCCCGATAATGCGAAAAACCTCCTGCATGGCCGGTGCCTGGCCAATGATACTCACCCCCTGTGATACGGCCTTAGGGGGCTGACGGCGTCGGCGCTGTCGTCCACTGAAACGCTTTCGCACCGCCCGTTGCACCAGGGATACCACCTCGTCCACCTCAAAGGGCTTGGGTACATACTCGAACACTTTGCGCCCATAAGCGTCCACGGCCATATCCAGATCGGCATGGGCCGTCATGACGATCACTGGTATCTTGTCATCCACTTCATGAATGGCTTCCAAAAAGGTCAGTCCATCCATGGAAGGCATGCGCACATCGGTTAACACCACCGCCGGCGGCTCCTGGCGCAACCGACGCAAAG
This sequence comes from Sulfurivirga caldicuralii, assembly GCA_015661715.1. Taxonomy (GTDB): domain Bacteria; phylum Pseudomonadota; class Gammaproteobacteria; order Thiomicrospirales; family Thiomicrospiraceae; genus Sulfurivirga; species Sulfurivirga caldicuralii_A. Next base: position 797 of record DQVN01000055.1, on the reverse strand, counting down.
GCAGCTCCGGGGACTCATAAACTTGAATATCAAAATCCGTTTCTTCCAGGGCGGTCTCCAATACCCACCGAATGGAGGCATCATCATCCACAATCCATACCACGGGTCTGTCAGGCATGGCCATGCTCCTGTTTTTTCTTGAGCTCCAGCGGCAGATAAACGCTGAAAATGGTCTGTCCCGGCTCACTCTGGGCCACGATTAGTCCATCATGCTGACGTACAATTGCCTGGGAAATGGGCAATCCCAACCCTGTTCCTTCCGGCTTGCTGGTCACCATAGGATAGAAGATGGAATCAAACAACTCAGCCGGAATCCCTTCTCCTTCATCGACAAATTGAATCACGGCGACCAGAGGGATCATGCGATTGCCCAAGGTAAACCGGTGAGAGACGCGGGTGCGAATGGTCAACATCCCCCCCTGTTTTTCCATGGCCTGGAAAGCATTACGCACCAGGTTCATAAACGCTTGAACCATCTGATCAAAATCCAGCGCCAGATCAGGAATACTGGGATCATAGTCCAAACGTACCGCCACATTGCCGGGCTTTTCCCCTTCCAGGGCAGCCAGCACATGGGCGATAACGGCGTGAATATTGTGTGGCGCTTTCTGCAGCGCTCCTTTTGGACCCAACATGCGATCCACCAGCTGCTGCAGGCGTTTAACCTCCTTGGCAATGACCGCCACCAGTTGCTCCGCTTTCTCATCCCCCTGCAAACGCTTAAGCAGAAGTTGACTGGCGCCATAGATGCCTGCCAAAGGGTTCTTCACCTCATGGGCCAGGGTCCGCACCAACTG
>DQVN01000161.1 GCA_015661715.1 Sulfurivirga caldicuralii | reverse complement strand
GAGCAGATTGCCGCAGCCAGCGAAGAGAATGCGGGGGCAGCAGAAGAAAGCCTAAGTGCGATCAATGAAATTACAAAAAATACAGAGGCTATTCAGCGGGATGCTGAGTTTGGCATAAACAAGGCCCTGAGCATGGTGGAGGTGGCCAAAAATACACAGCGGGATGTCATTCATGCAGCGGAGCGCATGTTGGAAACGGTGGAGATGAGCCGTCAGCTGCGTGATCAGGCTTCGGCGTTAGAGAAGGCCAGTAGCGATATTGGGGAATCGGTCACCTTGATTGCTCAGGTGGCGGAGGAGACCAATCTTTTGGCGCTGAATGCAGCCATTGAAGCAGCCCGGGCGAAGGAGCATGGCAAAGGGTTTGCGGTGGTGGCTGGTGAGACGCGGACATTGGCGGCTCAGGCAGCGGAAAGTGCGCAAGCCACGGGCGAAGTGGTTAGTGATGTGCAGCAGAAAGTAGGTGGCTTAGTTGAGTGCATTGCCCGTGTCTCCGAACAGGTTGCGCAGGATGCCCCGAAAGCGCAGGCCGCGGCACAGCAGGCTGAGCAAGTGGGTGATCTGGGCAGCCAGGTGGCGGAAAACATGCAGCAGTTGGGCAAGGTCATGGACCAGATGATCAATGAAATTTCTGAGCTGCAGAAGGGGGCCGAAGTGATTGCCTCAGCGGCTGAGGAGCAGGCCAGCGCTGTCAACCAGGCATCCAAGTCTATCGACATGCAGGCTACGGCTTTGGTGGAATCAGAGCAGGCGGCCACTAATTTGGAAGTGCTGGCAGAGGAGTTGAAAAACTCTACCGATACTGTGAAGGATGCTGAAGAAATCGCTGCCATGGCCGAACAGCTCAGCAGTGCAATTGAGGCAATCACTCAAGGGATGGGGGAAGTGATTTCGGCCTTAGAGCAGATTGAAAAAGCAGCGGCGTTGGCCAATGAAGACGCCATGAAAAACAGTGAGGTGGCGGATCAGTGCATCGATTTTGTCAGCCGTGCGGGCAGCCTGCTGCAAACAGCTTTTGAGGCGTTGGGTGAGATCAGCCAAATTTCCGAAGAAATGGTGGAACATCTGCGGCAAATCAGCCAGGCGGTTGAGGGAAGCGTGGCGCAGGGCGAGCAGGTAACCAACCAGATTGATGCGGTGAATAAAGATTTGCGGCGTATTACCAAAATCCTGCGCACCATTGAAAACATCATTATTCAAACGACCATGTTGGCAGTTAGCGGTTCGGTGGAGGCGGCCCGTGCTGGTGAGTTTGGTAAGGGGTTTGCCGTCGTCAGCAGTGATATTCGTAACCTGGCTCAGGAGGCCAGTACCAATATCGAGAAGATCGATGAGATCATCACTTCGCTGGAAGAGGAGATGACCCGTATTAGCCGATCCTGGACACAGGGGCTCGGGCAGCTAAGCGTGAATGCGGATCAGCTGCAAAATATGGTGACTCACTTGGAAAGTGTCGCACAGGAGATTGAGGAGGTGGTCAGTATTGTTGAGGGGTTGAAGCGGGCCAATGAAGAGAATGCGGCTGCTTTGAACCAGGCCCGTCAAGGGAGTGAGCAGATTAAGCTGGCCGCGGTTCAGGCTCAGACCAATGTGGCTGAAAGTCGCTCGGCGGCTCAATTGATCCATGACACTCTGGAAGAGATGCGCGAGCAGGTAGAAGAACTGGCTGTCCTGGCAGATCAACTGCAGATGACAGCATAACTGGAGAGCAGCCATGGTCGATACCCTGCTCATTTTCCGCATAGGCGATATGCTGTTGGGGTTGGACAGCGATCAGGTCACCCGCGTTCAGCGTGTGCCGGTGATGACAGACGTACCCTTAGGTGAAGGCGCGCTCAAAGGGATCGCCGTTATTGATGGGCGCATTGTGCCGGTACTGGATATGGGCATGCTGTTGGATCAGCAGCCGGTGGATCAAACCGCGGCCAGCGCCCGGCTGGTGGTGATGCAGTCTGATCATGAAGCATTGGGTTTTTTGGTCGATGGCATTGAGCAGACGGTCAGCTTAGATGATGCAGTTCTCTCTGCGGCGGATGATACCCTCAAAGGTGTGGTGGGTGTCTATGACCTGGAGGGGGTCCCCGTTCAGGTGATCGAGCCGCATGCTTTGCAAGATCAGGCGCGTTTGGGTGATTTTTGCCCCGTCAAGGTGCCGTTTCCGCTACCGCAGCAGGGTGTTCAACCGGATGAATCAGCCCACACAGCCCGGCAGGCTCAGTTGTTTCTGCACTTTGTGCTGGGTGATGAGCATTTTGCCCTTTCTACCGATTGTGTGGGTGAGCTGTTGCAGGTGCCTGAAGAGTTTACGGCGTTGGTAGGGGCACCGATGCCGCCTGTTTTGGGGCTCAGCCCACTGCGGGGGGAGATGGTTACGGTTTTGGATTTAGCGGATTATCTGGGATTGGGGCGCTATGAGCACAGCCCCCATGCGCGGTTGATTGTGCTGACTGATGGCGATCAACAGCTGGCAGTCGCGGTACCGCGGGTGTATGAGGTCATGGAGGTGGATATCGCTTCGATTCAACCGATCCGGTCGAGTGAAGCGACGCAGCAGCGATTGCCGGTTTCCGGGGTATTTCGCCAGGGTGATGGCACGATTGTATCGGTGCTGGGAGATACAGCCCTGAAACAGTTGTTAGATGCTTTTGCCTTAACGGCGCCTCAATCCACGACACAGCAGGTTTTACACGGGGATGATACGCAGATGGTGGAGTTAGCAGTTTTTCGCCTGGGGGATGAAATATACGCTCTGGATATAGAGCAGGTTCAAGAGATCATCAAATATCAGCCGATCACGCCGATTCCAGAGCCGCCGCAGTATGTGGAAGGTATTATCAACTTGCGGGGTAAGGTGATTCCGGTGATCAACCTGGCTGAACGGTTGGGGTTTACCTTTGAACCGGATGAGCGTAGCAAGATCGTGGTGGGTCTGCATGAAGGCAATCAAGTGGGATTGCTGGTCAATGATGTGGATGAGATTCTGTATGTGGATGAGTCAGATTGTGCTTATTCGGATGACCCCGATAGTTTGATTCACGCCACCGTGACCCTGGATTCGGGGCGCCGCGTTATCTTGTGGCTGAAGCTGGCGAAAGTCTTGTCAGGTATTCGTTTCGGCCAAATCAAGCAGTAATTGTTCTTTTTTCAACAAATATCAATGATTACCCTCTATGGCAGGTAAAAAAATTTTAGTTGTCGATGACAGCGCATTAATCCGTAAACAGTTAGGGGACCTGTTTGATCGGGCTGGCTATGATGTCGGCTTGGCTAAGCATGGTCAGGATGCATTGGAGTTTATCCAGGCGGTGGACTTCGATGTGGTGACCATGGATATCAATATGCCCGTCATGGACGGGCTGACTGCTGTCAAGGAGATCATGCGCATCAAGCCCACGCCGATTGTGATGGTCAGTTCACTGACTCAGGATGAGGCGGACATCACCTTTGAGGCGCTGGAAGCGGGGGCGGTGGATTATGTGCCTAAGCCTGGCACCTTGTCATTGGATTTGGCTCGTCAGGAGCAGGAAATTCTACAAAAGGTGGCTGCGGCAGCCGCCATTCCCAAAAGTCGTCTGACCATTCGGCGTCAGGCAACGCAGAAGAAAATGGATTTGCTCAAGAAAAAGAGTCAGCCCAAAGTCGTATTGGACAAGGTGCCGGAACGTTTGGTGTTGATTGGCGCCAGTACGGGGGGGCCAGGCTTGATTGAGGAAATCGTCACCCAACTGCCAGGGGATTATCCTTATCCCGTGTGTATAGTGCAGCACATGCCGGAAAATTTTACCGGTATCTTTGCCAAACGCCTGGATAAAAAAGCCGCCGTTGAAGTGGTAGAAGCCCGCCAGGGGGACAAGCTGGTTGCAGGGAAGGTCATTATTGGCAAAGGCGGCCGACATTTGCATTTTACTAAAAAAGCCAGTGGACACCTGGCCGTCAAGTTAGTTCCCAATACTATGAATCACTTTTTTTGTCCGTCGGTGGATGAAATGTTTTGTGCCGCAACGCGGGTATTTGATCCCAAATGCATTATGGCCGTGGAGTTGACCGGGATTGGTGATGATGGGGCGGATTGTATGGTTAAGTTGCGTCAGGGTGGGGCCTATACTCTGGCGGAAAGTGAGCAGACTGCGGTGGTCTATGGCATGCCTAAGGAGGCGTGGGAGCGAGGGGGCGCAGTCAAGAAGTTGCCGTTTCCTGAGATCGTAAAAGAAATTTTGACTTATGGGGAGCAGCGCTAATGGGATTTGTCAAAGATGAGCGTCAGCATGGCACGGATACACGCGTGTTCAATACCTTTTTAGAAGCGCAAAAAGTGTTTGAGGATCCCACCGCGCCTCAAGCGCAACGATTGGAGGCGCTGGATTATATCGTGCGGCATCAGGAAATCTATTATGTGCTGGATATGCTGGCGCGCCTGTTTGCACAAAATCGCGTGGAAGACCATGTGTATATCGATTTTGCCTTTGCCCAGTTCCCTACGCGTCCACGGCGAGATAAGGATTTTGAAGCCATGTTGCGCATGCTCAAAAGTGATAACGCCTATCTGCGCAATGCGGTCATAAGCTTTTTGCACAACTACGGCGAAGAGGTGGAGGCGTTTCTGCAAAAGCTGTTGACAGATCCGGATCGGGATGTGCGTATCTTTGCTGTTAATATTCTGGGTGATGTACGCTTTGAGCGGGCCACAGAGATGTTGCGTCACTTTATTACCCGTGAAATCGCCGAAGGTCATGACATTAATGCTTTGATGACTGCGGTGGACTATTTGGGCGAGTTGGGCAGTGTTGAGGATATCCCGCTTTTGCAAGCCGTGAAAAAGGAGTTTCCTGATGATCCTTATGTAACTTTTGGTGTGGACCTTGCTGTTGAGCGCATCAGAGGTGAAGGCTGATGCTATCCGTTGCGGATTTCAAAAAGTTGACTGATGTGATTTACCGACGCACAGGCATTAAGATTGAGCTGAAACGCTATGAAGTGCTGAAGCCCAAACTTGAGCGTGTGTTTGAGCAGTTTGGCTATGATGACTTTCGCAGTTTTTTTCACGATTTTCGTTTTGAAAAAAATCCAGACCTGATCCAGGAAATCCTGAATACGGTCACCATTAACGAAACTTACTTTTTCCGCGAAAAGTACCAGTTTGAAACATTGATCAACGAGGTGCTGCCTCACCTGCATCAGATTCGCCCACCGGATGAAACAATTCGCATTCTGTGTGCTCCCAGCTCTACAGGAGAGGAGCCTTATACCATTGCGCTTGCTTTACTGGATGAGGGGCAGTTGCTTAAGGCACGGGATTTTGAATTGGTGGGCATTGATATCGACTCCAAGGCCATTGAGAAAGCCCGTGCAGCTGTATATACCCCGCGCAGTGTGCAGCAGGTGCCCCCACACCTGTTGCAGCAGTATTTTATCCAGCGTCCAGATGGCAAATATGAGTTAGTGGACTTTTTAAAAGAGGTGGTGAACTTTCAGGTGGTCAATGTCATGGAGCGTCAGGCGATGCGGCGTCTGGGCAAGTTCGATGTCATTTTTTGCCGCAATATGTTGATCTATTTTGATGAGATCAGCCGTCGAGAAGTGGCCATGACTTTTTATGAGTTGCTCAAGCCCAAAGGCGCGGTCTTTCTTGGCCACGCCGAAAGCATGAACCGCATCGTATCCGTGTTCAAAACAGTGCGCAGTGGGGAGACGATCTATTATGTCAAGGAGTAGGCTATGGCAACGCTACTGATCGACCAGCCGATGGATGATACTCAAGCGGAAGCCTTATTGGCGCAGTTGGCTGAACATGACGCGGTGGAAATTCAACACCACGATCTGGGTGGGGCGGTGGTACAGTTATTACTGTGTGCCAGTGCACAGATGCCGGTCAAAGTAACTGCAACATCCCCGACCCTCAAGCGGCTGTTTGAATACCCTCAAATTGAACAGCATAGAATGGATTGATGGCTGTCTATACTCTGGCCAATATGAAAGGGGGTGTGGCCAAGACCACCAGCGTCTTGATGTTGGGACGGGTTGCCGCTGAACAAGGTAAGCGAGTGCTGTTGATCGATTTGGATTTAAATGGTCAGCTGAGCCGCCTGTTAGGCCATTGGCCTGCCGGACAGGCGGGCATCTTTACTGACTGGTATGAAACCCATACGCTGAATGACGCCCTGACCTTATTACCCGCACCAGGTGCGGATTTTCCTCTGGATGGTCTGACAGTAGAAGAGAAAGATCTGGTGGAACGCATTACTGCGGAGGCCAGACAGTATGATTTGTGTCTGATTGATACGCCGTCCGGCTATATGCCCTTTTTACGCGCTCTGCTGCGGGTGAGTGATGTATGGGTGACCCCCACCAGTTTAATCCCTGCTGTGCGCCAAGCCAGCGCCCACTATCTGTTGCGTATGGCGCGGCTGGCATTGGCTATTGATGTTCATCTGAAGGTGCGTCTCTTGCCGGTACAGTACAACCCTCATCTGGGATCCCACCGTATCGGCTTGGAGGCACTGCGGCGATTTGTTGGCCCGTGGCGGGTATTGCCACCCGTGCGCCACGATGGGCGATTTTGCTATGCTGACCCTGATGGATTCAGGTATGCGAAAAATCGCCCAATTCTTCAGGATTACCATCATGGTTTTGCTGCACTTGCCGATGCGTCCTCATAGTAGGAATGTTAAAATTGGAATAACGGTGAGGTGGTGTCCATGTTAGTCGATATGCTTGATTTTACAAAAGT
>DQVN01000130.1 GCA_015661715.1 Sulfurivirga caldicuralii | reverse complement strand
CAAAAAGGGCTACCGTTTTGCCCAACAAGGCAAGTCCCTGCGGGAGATGCCATTGACCATCCGTACCGATCGCACTCTGCGGGACTACTTTCAGCAGGGTTTTGATCAGGCTCAGCAGCAGTTGACCATGCACGCTTCCCCTCGTCTGACCCCCAAAAAGCGGGCTTTGTGGTTGCTGCTGGCCATCTTGGCCGGGCTCATCACCGCCAAATTAATGATCGATAAAGCGCAACAGACAAGCGCCACAACAGTCCAGACAGACCATCAAGCAGCCACGCCCCAACCCAACACCCCCGCAGCGACGAGTACGGCGGCCCTGGGCCGTGATCAGGCTGGACAGCATCCCGATGGTCAGCAAACAGACACTGCACCACCGGCAGATATCTCTCCTGCCACACCAACACCCCATCGCCCGGCAATTGCACCAGCGCCCGAGCCAGTTGCGCAAACCGAACCGGCCCACACCCGAGATGAAGCACCCGAAGCCACACCCCTACCCTCCACACCTGACCAGAAGACAGAAATAGCGAATACAACGGAGGAGCCAACAGCAACAGCAGCGCCACAAAGCACCTCCAGTTTTTCCTTATTGGATGAAGAGGCCCGCGCTAAACAATTCCAGCCCCACCAGGCCGCCAGCCTGCCACCGGTTTCTTCCACCCCTATCCAGGTGGTGCGTGCGGTGCTGGCCGCTGGCGTGCGCGAACGGGAACCGGTGGGCATACTGGACGAGGTGGTGCCCAAGTCCATGCGCCGGGTCTATTTCTTTACCCAAATCCACGGCGCCAAGGGCATGACATTAGTCCACCGTTGGCGCTATGGCGAACGGGTGATGGCTGAAGTTCGCCTACCCATCCACTCAGATCAGTTCCGCACCTGGTCGAGCAAGCGCATGAGCCCTGCCTGGGCAGGACGCTGGTGGGTGGAGGTGGCGGATGAAAACGGTCAGGTATTAGCCCGAAAAGGATTCCGTTATGTCCGTTAAACCTGTGTGCAATGACTTTTCACATTTACTCCAGCAACGCTTACGCCTAGGGCTGATGGTATTGCTTTTGGGGGCCTTAACCTTAAGCGGCTGTAGCTTTACTCCTTCTCCTGTTTATCGCCCCAAGCAGCCGCCCGCCTTTACCCATAATGACATCTGTAAACTAACCCGCCATGCCCCTATGTTCTATCAAGCGGCCAAACGGGCAGAAAAACGCTGGGGAACCCCCGCCCATGTCCTTTTAGCTTTTGTCCACCGGGAATCCCGTTTTGTGGCCAATGCCAGATCTTCCAGTGGCGCCTACGGCTACCCCCAGGCCAAGAGTGCCACCTGGCGGGAGTATAAAAAAGCCATCCGTAACCCCAACGCCAGCCGGGAAAATATCTATGACGCCATGGATTTTATCGGCTGGTACAACTATCTCAGCCATAAGCGATTGGGGATCAGCCGCTGGGATGCCTACCGCCTCTATCTGGCCTATCATGAAGGCCGAGCGGGTTATGCCCGGGGCAGTTGGAAACGCAAACCCCATGTGCGTCAGTATGCCCGCCAGGTGGCCAACCTGGCATGGCGCTATCGCAAGCAGATGAAACGCTGCGGCCTGGCCGGTTAAACGCCAAAGCCCCGCCTGCATGCGGGGCTTTTTCTATCAGCCACATGGTGACTCAGTCGGTAAATTTTTCAATTACCACACAGGCATTGGTGCCGCCAAAGCCAAAGCTGTTGCTCATAATGCGCCGCAGGCCGGCATTGTCAATACGCGCCTGGACAATGGGCACACCGGCACAGGCTTCATCCAGCTGATCAATATTGATGGAAGGGGCAATAAAGTCCTGCTCCAACATGAGCAATGAGTAAATCAGCTCATGGACACCCGCTGCGCCCAGAGAGTGGCCGGACATGGACTTGGTGGAGCTGATTTTCGGGATCCTATCGCCAAATACTGCCTTGATGGCGTCGATCTCCTTACTGTCTCCCACGGGGGTTGAAGTACCATGGGGATTGATATAGTCAATCTCACCCTTAACCGTCTCCAACGCCAGACGCATACAGCGCTGCGCCCCTTCGCCGGATGGCGCCACCATGTCATAACCATCCGAATTGGCGCCATAGCCGACAATTTCAGCATAGATCTTAGCGCCCCGGGCCTGAGCATGCTCCAGCGCCTCGACCACCAGCATACCGCCCCCGCCGGCAATGACAAAACCATCCCGATTGGCATCATAGGCGCGGGAGGCCTTCTCCGGCGTATCGTTATACTTGCTCGACAGGGCACCCATGGCATCGAACAACATGGAAAGGGTCCAGTGCAGCTCCTCACCCCCGCCGGCAAACACAATATCCTGCTTGCCTAGCATAATCTGCTCCACCGCCGTGCCCACACAGTGGGCACTGGTGGAACAGGCGGAACTGATGGAGAAGTTGACACCTTTGATCTTGAACAGGGTGGCCAGATTGGCCGACACCGTAGAGCCCATGGTGCGCGGCACCCGATAGGGCCCGATGCGCTTGACCCCTTTGCTGCGGGCGATATCCGCCGCCTCCACCACATTTTCATTGGAGGCGCCGCCAGAACCGGCAATCACACCTGTGCGCGGGTGGGACACCTCATCCGGCGTCAAACCGGCATCCTCTATGGCCTGCTGCATGGCGATGGTGGCATAGGCCGCGGCATCCCCCATGAAACGCAGGGCCTTGCGATCGATATGATCAGCAAAATCCAGATCTTTCACCGCCCCGTGCACTTGGGAGCGCATGCCGATTTCCGCATACTCCGGCGCATATACAATCCCGGAACGCCCCGCTTTGAGCGACTCGGTCACCGCCGCCTTATCATTGCCCAGGCTGGAAACCACACCCAGACCGGTTATGACCACCCGTCTCATCTTTCACCTCAGAAATTGCTGGTATCGGTAAATAGCCCCACGCGCAGATCGTTGGCGGAATAGATCTCCCGCCCATCCACATACAGCTTGGCATCGCCAATGCCCATGTACAGCTTGCGTTTGACCACCCGTTTCATATCGATATGGTATTCCACCTTTTTAGCATCCGGCAGAACCTGACCATAGAACTTGACCTCCCCGGCCCCCAGGGCACGGCCGCGGCCCGGCCCACCGGTCCAACCGAGGAAGAAACCAATCAGCTGCCACATGGCGTCCAGCCCCAAACAGCCCGGCATAACCGGATCCTGCTCGAAGTGGCATTTGAAAAACCACAGATCGGGCTTGATATCCAGCTCCGCTTTGATCTCGCCCAAACCATAGGCACCCCCTTCCTCAGCGATGTGGGTGATGCGATCGAACATCAGCATCGGCGGCAGCGGCAAGCGGGCGTTACCCGGGCCGAACAGCTCACCATGGCCACAGGCAATGAGTTCATCATAGGTATAGCTTGATTTGCGTTCCATGCAGCAGATTCCATTTTTTATACACAAACAATTACGAAATTATATCACCCTCGCCTGTGCCACTCAGACAGGACTGCGTATACTGACGCACCTGCTCAGGGCGTGGACCCAACTGGGATCGAGGCACACACTTATCCAGCCCCGCCAGATCCCGCCGATGCAGCAGGGCGCGGTAGAACAGATAATGCGCCTTCAAGGTAGAGGCCGCCTCCGGCGTCAGGGCACCACAGGTAGACAAGGTCTCCAACAGGCGTACATTATCCGTCCAGCGGCACAGCTCAGCCCATTGACCCGCATGAATCAGCACCTGGCACTGGATAAAGAATTCAATATCCACCAGACCGCCCGGCCCCTGTTTGACATCAAAACAGGTGGAAGTGCTCTTATCCAGATGGGACAGCATTTTACGGCGCATGGCGGCAACTGCCTGACGCACTGTTTCTTCATCCCGCCGCTGCTGCAGAATATCACAGCGCAGCCGGGCAAAGGCCTCGCGCCCGCTCTGACTGGCCACGACGGGGCGCGCACGCACCAACGCCTGCAACTCCCACAACCAGGCCTTCGTGCGCAGATACTCCCCGTAGCTTTCAAGGGATACCGCCAGTAAACCATCCTGGCCATTGGGCCGCAGCCGAGTATCCACCTCATACAGCCGTCCGCCCACCATCTGAGTGGTGAGAACAAACAACAGCTTCTGCGCGGCACGGATCATCCAGGTCTGTCCATCCAGCGGCCGCTTGCCATCGCTCCACTGACTAGCATCCACCCCCTGATAGACAAACACCACATCCAGATCCGAACCATAGCCCAGCTCATATCCCCCCAGCTTGCCATAGCCAATCACCATTAATTCACCCTTCGGCAAGGGGCCATATCGATCCGCCATCCAATCCATCACCCAGCGGTGCGCCACGGCGACAACCGCCTCAGCAATGGCGGTGAGCTGATCGCTGACCCGCATCACCGGCAGCACCCCCATAACATCCTGCACCGCCACCTGAAACACCTGACGCTGCTTCCAGTGGCGCAACTGCTGCATAAACTGCTCCTCATCCGCACCAGCTGCCTGCAGGATCGCTTCTGCTTCCTGACGATATTTCTCAGGCGCGGGTACCTGATACAGGGCATCCGCATCCAGCAGCCACTCCAACAGCGCAGGATGGCGGGTCAGCATCTGCGCCAGCCATGCGCTGGCGCACAATAGGCGGATCAACTCCTGACGCGCCGCTGGCGCGCTTTTCAACAACAACAGATACACACTGCGCCGCGCCACCGCAGCGACAAAATCCAGCAGACGGGTCAGTGCCGCCTGCTCACACCCTTGCTCCGCCAGCTCAGCCAACAGTAACGGCATCACCTCATCCAGGCGATCCTGCGCCTGCGCACTTAACTGCCGCCACAGCGGTTGCTGACGAAACGCCGCCAAAGCCTCAGCCCAGGGATGATCGCTGGCCGAGGGCTCCTGCCACAACCGCTGCCACTGAGGTGCTCCATGGGCTTCTTCATCACGAAACAATGCGTCAAAATGGGCCTGAACCCGCTGACGGACAGGATTCAACGCCGCCAGCAACGCAGCATAGTCGTCATACCCCAATGAGCGGGCCAACGCCTGCTGACGCGCCGGCTCATGGGGCAGCTCATGGGTCTGCTCATCGGCATAGGCCTGTAAATGGTTTTCCACCCGACGCAGAAAGTCATAATCCGCACGCTGACTGGCCACCGCTTCTTTATCCACCAGACCCAGCTCAGCCATGGCATCCAGGGCAGCATACAGGCTGGGCGTCTGCAACTTCGGGTAGCGCCCACCCCACACCATCTGAAACGCCTGCACCCAGAACTCCACCTCCCGGATCCCTCCGGGCCCCAGCTTGATATTGTCCTGCTGGCCTTTCTGATGCACCTGCTGGTCGATCTGCACCTTCAAATCACGCAACGACGCCAGGGCGGAAAAATCCAGATAACGCCGATAGACAAACGGCTTGAGCTGAGTGAGCAACTGCTCGCCAGCCGCCACATCCCCCGCCATGGCGCGCGCCTTGATCAAAGCATAGCGCTCCCACGCTCGCCCATGCACCTCGTAATACTGCAACATGGCATCAAAGCTGACCGCCAGCGGCCCCGCGCTACCAAAGGGACGCAAGCGCCAATCCACCCGATAGGCGAAACCGTCCGCCGTCTGCTCCGTCAGCACCTGAGTCAGTTGCTGCACCAGGCGGATAAAAAACTGCTGATTGTCCAGCCCGCGCGGGCCCGTCGTCTCACCGTTTTCCGCAAAACAGGCCACAAGATCGATATCACTGGAAAAGTTCAGCTCCCGCCCCCCCAGTTTACCCATGCCAAGGATGGTCAACCGCTGCACCTCACCGCTGACCCGCGCCACCGGCTCACCATGACGACTGACCAGATCAGCATGCAGCCAGTCCACACAGGCTGAGACAATCCGTTGCGCCAGCGCACTCAGGTGCGCCAGCGTCTGCGGCACAGTATCCAAACCCAAATAATCGCGAATAGCGATCACGGCGGTATATTTCTGGCGCAAAAGACGGCTTTTGGCCATTAAATCCGCCTTATCCGACGCCTTGTGCAAGGCGGCAAAATCGTCGCTGGAAAAAAAACAGGGGGGTTTCCATACTGCCGGATCCATCACATCCGCCTGACGCTGCGCCACCTGGCGCACAAAAGGGCTGATGGCCAGCACATCTTCAAGATTCATGACACACCTCCGGCGGCAGCAAGCGACGCTGCCCATCAAAACGGTACAGGTAAAGATAGGTGCCGCGGCGGTCATTCAGTTGCCAGATTTCCGTCGCCGCCACATCCGGCAAGGGAAAGCTGTTGGCAATAAACAGACTGTGGGGCGGCATCTGCTGCAAAACCTTCTCCTGCAACCGCGCCATGGGCACCGGAGAAAGAAAAGCATAGACCAGATTATACCGCTGCAACTCCACCTGCCACAGGCTCAACCCCACCACCTGCGCCCCTGCCCGCCGGGTGCGCCATCGGGCAATCCACAACGATAACGGCGCCGTCTCCACACCGCTGGATTGCACCACTTTGGGGCAGCGGGCCATGCTGACCACCGCATCCCCCAAGCCACAGCCCAGATCCATAAACCGAACCGGCTGCGGCAGGGTCTTGGCCGCGGCGCACAAAGCTTTACGGGTGGTGGCATTACTTAAATACAAAGGAACCTGTTCGGACAAGGCATTGCGGAACAGCAGCCACAACACCACCAAACTCATCAACACCGCCCATAAAGGCAATTGCAACCACACCGCCACTCCCAGCACCACGGGCAGCAACAACTGAATCCATACCCACCAGCGCGGCAGGCGCAACAGCAAGGTCACCCCCGCCGCCAGCACCGCCTGAGCCGTCACCCAGGCCCACAGCGGGTAGGGCGGCGCCACCCAACGGGGTAACTGCTGCGCCACCAGCCACAGCCCAGCCAATACGCCCGCTTGGATCGCCAACGCGCGCGCCAAATCAGGCAGCGCGCCCCAAAAATTTTCACTTCCGCCTGCTGATGCACTCAAACGGTGCACTCCTCTAAAATAAAATACATTATCATTACACTTAAGTGCATGACTCTAAAATAAATTCACATACTGGTACATAACTGGCTTGCATTAATAGTGAGCTGCACAACCTATACCTTTAAAAAACCTTACAAGGAGACAGTATGAAACTGATCACCGCTATCATCAAGCCGTTTAAGCTGGATGCGGTGCGTGAAGCGCTGCACGAGCTGGACATTCACGGCATGACCGTCACGGAGGTCAAAGGCTATGGCCGCCAGAAGGGCCATACCGAAATCTACCGGGGTGCGGAGTATGCCATTGAGTTCATGCCCAAGTTGAAAGTAGAAGTGGTCGTCGGTGCCGATCGCGTGGAAGCGGCCGTGGAGGCCATTATCCAAGCGGCACAAACCGGCAAGATCGGCGACGGCAAAATCTTTATTTCACCCATCGAAAGCGCCGTGCGTATCCGCACAGCGGAAAAAGACGAAGAAGCACTCTAATTCCATCTCAGCGGAGGAACCCAAATGGAACAACCAACCATTCAGCTTGCATACGCCCTCGATACCTTCTATTTCCTGGTATCCGGCGCACTGGTCATGTGGATGGCCGCCGGCTTCGCCATGCTAGAGGCTGGCCTGGTGCGTGCCAAAAACACCACTGAAATCCTGGCCAAAAATATCGGCCTTTTCTCCATCGCCTGTATCATGTACATGCTCGTAGGCTACAACATCATGTATGGCGACGGTAGTGGCATCCTGCCCTCCATCAGCTTCCTACTGGGCGGCGACAACAACGTTGCCGATGTGCTCAATGGCGGCGAAGATGCGCCCTACTACTCCAATATGGCCGACTTCTTCTTCCAGGTTGTTTTCGTCGCCACCGCCATGTCCGTGGTCTCCGGGGCAGTGGCCGAACGCATGAAACTGATGAGCTTCTTTGTCTTTGCCATTATCTTTACCGGCTTCATCTACCCCATTGAAGGTTACTGGAAATGGGGCGGTGGCTTCCTGGATGAAATGGGCTTCCAGGACTTTGCCGGCTCTGGCATCGTACACATGGCCGGTGCTGCCGCTGCGCTGGCCGGGGTTATCCTGCTGGGTGCACGTAAAGGCAAATATGGCCCCAACGGTGAAGTGCGCCCCATCCTCGGCGCCAACCTGCCTTTGGCGGCCCTGGGTACCTTTATTCTGTGGCTAGGCTGGTTCGGCTTCAATGGCGGCTCTGAGCTGAAA
Source organism: Sulfurivirga caldicuralii (assembly GCA_015661715.1). GTDB lineage: Bacteria > Pseudomonadota > Gammaproteobacteria > Thiomicrospirales > Thiomicrospiraceae > Sulfurivirga > Sulfurivirga caldicuralii_A. Next base: position 444 of record DQVN01000130.1, on the reverse strand, counting down.
ATTTCCAATATCGATGAGGCCAACGCGGTGGCTATGGTCTTTGTCAACACCAATATGGCCGCCGCCGGTGGTGTCATCGGTGCCCTGCTGGCGTCCCGCCTGGTATTCGGCAAGGTGGACTTGACCATGATGCTCAACGGCGCCCTGGCCGGTCTGGTGGCCATTACCGCAGAGCCGCTGAATCCCACCCCCTTGGAAGCCACTATTTTCGGCTTTATCGCGGGCGTGATCGTCTTCTTCTCCATCATCACCTTGGATAAGAAGTTCAAAATCGACGATCCGGTGGGCGCCATCTCTGTGCATGGCGTAGTCGGCTTCTTCGGCCTGATGATCGTACCGCTGACCAATACCGATGCCACCTTTATCAATCAGCTCATCGGCGCACTGGTCATCCTTGGATGGGTTTTCATCACTTCATTCATTGTCTGGGCCATTCTGAAGGCT
>DQVN01000042.1 GCA_015661715.1 Sulfurivirga caldicuralii | reverse complement strand
TTGTGCCGCGTCTCCGCCAGCTCCTGCTGCGCCTGGGCATCGGCCACAATCCCTGCTCCGGCACGAAAAGTGGTTTCCTGCCCTTGATGCATCAGGGTACGGATCAGAATATTCAGATCCATGCGCCCATCCCAACTGATATACCCCAGCGAACCCGTGTAGGCTAAACGCGGCACCCTTTCCAGTTGGGCAATAATTTCCATGCAGCGGATCTTGGGACAGCCGGTGATGGTGCCACCCGGAAACAGTGCATGAACCACATCCAGTGGGGTCAGATGCGGCTGGGGGCGCCCACGCACATTGGAAACAATGTGGTGCACATGGGCGTAGCTCTCAATCACCATCAACTCATTGACATCCACACTCCCCGGCATGCAGATCCGCCCCAGATCACTGCGTTCCAGGTCAATCAGCATAATATGCTCGGCCCGCTCTTTCACCGTGGCCAGCAACTCAGCTTTCAACGCTGCATCCTTATGCACATCCGCATCACGCCGACGGGTGCCGGCAATGGGTCGCGTCTCCAGCCATCCATTGTACTGACGCACCAAGCGCTCCGGTGAAGAACTGATAATCTGCCAGGCGCCAAAATCCGCCAAGGCGGCAAACGGCGCCGGATTGCTGCGCCGCAAGCGGGCATAGAGTACTTCAGGCGCCACAGACTGGGAAAAGCTCACCTGCCAGGCCCGGGACAGGTTCACCTGAAACACATCACCGGCGAGAATGTAATCCTTGATCTGGGCCACTCCCGCCAGAAATGCCTCAGGATCATCCTCATGCAGATCAAAATCGGGCAGCGTAAGTTCTAAGGCTTCCTGCTGCTGCACCACCGCCCAATCGGCGCGCATCTGCTCGATACAATCCGCATAATCGGGCTCAGCGACAAAGTGTAATTGGCAGGTGAGGTGATCATAGATGACTGCCGCCGGGCAGTGGGTTAACTGGGCCATGGGCAAGTTGCCCTGAGGCAGATTGAGCACCGGCTCTACGATCTGGGCGTAATCATAGGCAAAATAAGCAAAAAAACCGCCCACAAAAGGGATTTGGCTATCGTTTAAGGCGATTTTGGGGCGTTTTTTCCAGCGCGCCGCGAACGATTGCAAAAATTCGAGGGACCCCTCCTGGGGCAGACATGGCAAGGTTTCCTGCGGACAGGCCAGCAGCAGATCGTAGCGACCCAAAGGGCCGGTGGCCACACTCTGCATAAGAAACGGGTACCGCGCCGGAAAGGCGCGGTACAGGTTCAGCAGGTCAGGCGTGCTCGCGCACGCCTGAGTATGCACCACCGGCTGCGCCATAACTTATACTTTGCCCAACACCAAAGTGCCGTTGGTACCGCCAAAGCCAAACGAGTTGTTCAGCGCATAGCGAATAGTCGCTTCACGGGCCTGATGGGGCACATAATCCAGATCACACTGTTCATCCGGATTATCCAAATTGATGGTGGGCGGCAGGATGCCCTCATAAAGGGCCAAGGTGGTGAATATGGTCTCCATGGCCCCGGCCGCCCCCAACGCATGCCCGGTCATGGACTTGGTGGAGCTGACCGCCAGCTTGTAAGCGTGATCGCCAAAGGCTGTTTTAATCGCCTGGGTTTCACACACATCGCCCGCTGGCGTTGAGGTGCCGTGGGCGTTGATATAGTCGATCTGCTCAGGATTGAGGCCTGCATCACGCAGGGCATTTTTCATGCATCGGGCGGCCCCCTCGCCCCCTTTGGCGGGCAGGGTCATATGATAGGCATCCCCACTCATACCAAAGCCCAGCACCTCCGCATAAATGCGCGCGCCCCGTGCCTTGGCATGCTCATACGCCTCCAAAACCACCGCGCCGGCCCCGTCAGACAACACAAAACCGTCGCGATCCCGATCCCACGGTCGGCTGGCCGCTTGTGGCTCATCATTACGGGTGGACAACGCGCGAGCGGCAGCAAAGCCCGCCAGCCCAAGCGGGTTAGCCGCCTGCTCAGCGCCGCCGACGATCATGGCATCCGCATCACCATATTGAATCAGACGAAAGGCATCGCCGATGGCATGGGTGCCTGTGGCACAGGCGGTCACCATGGCCAAATTGGGCCCTTTGATGCCAAAGTGAATGGAAAGGTTGCCGGAGATCATATTGATAATGGCGCTGGGCACGAAAAAGGGCGAGATACGCCGAGGTCCCGATTTCATCAAGATCTGATGCTGCCGTGAAATGGTATCAATACCCCCGATGCCTGCCCCCATGTGCACGCCGATACGTTCCGCATTTTCCTCACTCACCTCAAGACCGGCATCTTCCATCGCCTGAATGCCAGCAGCCATGCCATAGTGGATAAACGGATCCATCTTCTTGGCATCTTTAGCTTTGATGTATCGGGTAACATCAAAATCCTTGATCAACCCACCAAACTTGACGGGGAATGCGCTCACATCAAAGGTATCAATGGTTTGAATACCACTGCGACCCGCCTTGATGTTCTCCCAGGACTCCGCCACGGTATTGCCCACCGGCGACACCATACCCAGACCCGTAATCACAACGCGACGCTTGCTCAATGCTCTACCCTCAACTAAATATGCCCCATACGAAAAGAGCCGTCTGAAACGGCTCTTTGTATTCAGGCGTTCACCCCTGACTTACTTCTCGCAATGTTCTTCAATATAGGCCACCGCCTGACCCAGGGTCTGGATATTCTCAGCCTCTTCATCAGGAATTTCGCAGTCGAATTCTTCTTCCAGCGCCATGACCAGCTCGACAGTATCCAGAGAGTCAGCGCCCAGATCATCAACAAAGGATGCATCCGCTGTCACCTGATCCTCTTCGACACCCAGCTGCTCGACAACAATCTTCTTGACGCGTTCTTCAATGCTGCTCATCGACAGTCTCCAGTTTGTAGTTAGTGAAAATCTGTGGCTTATTTTGCTTGTGCTTGATCTGTTTTGCAAGTTTTATGGCATCACCATACCGCCGTTCACACTCAGCGTCTGACCGGTGATATAACTTGCCTCATCGCTGGCGAGAAAAGCCACTGCCTTGGCGATGTCTTCCGGCTCGCCCAAGCGCTGCAAGGGGATTTGGCCGATCAGGGCCTGGCGCTGAGCATCCGGCAGAGCACGGGTCATATCGGTGTCGATAAAGCCGGGCGCCACCACATTGACCGTGATACCACGCGGCCCCACCTCCCGGGCCAACGACTTGGAAAAGCCCATAATACCCGCCTTGGCAGCGGCGTAATTGGTCTGCCCGGCATTGCCCATCAATCCCACCACCGAAGCGATGCTGATAATGCGCCCTTGCCGCGCTTTCATCATCCCGCGCAAGACCGCCTTGCTCATCCGGAACACGGAGGTCAGATTTGTGTCAATAATTGCTTGCCACGCATCCTCCTGCATGCGCATCAGCAAATTGTCCCGGGTGATCCCCGCATTGTTGACCAAAATAGTAGGCGTGCCCAATTCATCATTGACCCACTTGACCAGGGCGTCAATCTGCTCTGCCTGAGTGACATCCAGCACCTTGCCATATCCCTTCAAGCCCGCCTGCTCGAAGTAATCACCAATGGCCTGCGCCCCTTTTTCCGATGTGGCCGTCCCCACAACCGTCGCGCCCCGTGCGGCCAGTTCCAGCGCAATGGCCTGACCAATCCCACGGCTGGCACCGGTAACAATCGCAATCTTGCCTTCCATCTCACTCCTCCAGTTGTTGCAGCGCTGCCTCCACGGACGCCGGATCCAATACGGGCGTGATGGGCATGCGCCGATCAATACGCCGATTCAGGCCTGTGAGCACCTTGCCCGGCCCCAGCTCCAACAACCGTTCAACGCCATCCGCCTTCATCTGCTCGATCGTGCGCACCCATTGCACGGGCTGATACAACTGGTTAATCAGCGCCTCACGCACCGACGCCACTGAAGTGCGCGGCGCCGCATCAATATTGTGTAACACGGGCACGGACGGCGGATTCATAGGCAGATCGGCCAGTGCCTCGCCCAGCTTTTCTGCCGCCGGTTTCATCAGCGAACAGTGGGAAGGCACAGAGACCGGCAAGGGTACGACCCGCTTGGCGCCCCGAGCCTCAGCCAACTGCTGCGCCCGCGCCACCGCGTCACGATTGCCGGCAATCACCACCTGGCCCGGTGAGTTGAAATTCACCGCCTCACATACTTCATCCTGCGCTGCTTGCGCACAGAGCTCAACCACCGCCTCATCATCCAGGCCCAAAATCGCCGCCATGGCCCCTTCCCCTTGCGGCACTGCATCCTGCATCAGCCGACCGCGCAGCGCCACCAATTTCACTGCATCGGCCAAAGACCAGGTGCCCGCCACCGTCAGGGCCGTGTACTCGCCCAAGGAGTGGCCGGCCATGGCATCCGGCTTCAATTCCACTTGATCGGCCAGCACCCGATAGACCGCCACCCCTGCCGTCAGCATCGCCGGTTGGGTTTTTTCCGTCTGGTTCAGCGCCGTATCCGGGCCGTTTTGTGTCAGCGACCACAAATCATAACCCAAGGCATCAGAGGCCTCTTCAAATGTGTGGCGCACCTGCGGATAACTTTGCGCCATCTCGCTTAGCATGCCGACGCTCTGAGCGCCCTGTCCGGGAAATACAAATGCGTAACTCATCGTCTTTCTACTCTTTTTACATGCGCACCAACGCCGAACCCCAGGTAAAGCCGCCACCGAAGGCTTCCATCAACACCAGATGCCCCGGTTGAATACGCCCATCCCGTACCGCCTCATTCAACGCTAAGGGCACGGAGGCGGCAGAGGTGTTGGCGTGCTTGTTGACCGTGACCACCACCTGCTCCGGTTTCAGCTTCAGCTTACGGCCTGTGGCATCAATAATGCGTTTATTGGCTTGATGGGGCACCAGCCAATCCAGATCCGATGGATGAATATGATTCTTTTCGAGGGTTTCTGTGGCCACCTGACTGAGGGTGTTGACCGCCACTTTGAACACCTCGCTGCCGCGCATGTGCATGCTGCGCTCGGAGAGGCTGTCCGTCACTGGCTTTTTCGACACACCAGAGGGAACATGCAGCAGGGTTTCATACTGGCCGTCGGCATGGATATGGGTGTTGATCACCCCGGGTTCATCACTGGCCGCCAACACCACCGCACCCGCCCCATCGCCAAATAGCACGCAGGTGTTGCGATCTGACCAGTCAATAATACGCGAGAGGGTTTCAGCGCCCACCACCAAAGCGTTATTCACCGCACCCGTGCGGATAAACTGATCCGCCACGCTTAATGCGTAAATAAAACCGGAACAGACCGCCTGGACATCAAAGGCCGGCGCCCCATGATTGCCCAGACGCTGCTGCAGCAAACAAGCCGTACTGGGAAAAATCTTATCCGGTGTCGTGGTGGCCACCACAATCAACTCAATGGCTTCTGGTGTCAAAGAGGCCGCATTCAGAGCCTGGCGCGCCGCCTGCTCTGCCAGATCTGCCGTGGTCTGATTCTCCGCAGCGATATGCCGCTGCTCAATCCCGGTTCGCTCGCGGATCCATGCATCGGAGGTGTCCACCATCTTTTCCAGATCGTGATTGGTGAGCACCTTTTCCGGTAAATATCCGCCGGTGCCTATGATCCGGCTAAACTGATGCTTGTTCTGACTCATGAATCGCTTCTTGTGATGCCAGATCCGCCATCAGTGTTTCCAACTGCTGACTGATCATGGATGGAATATCCTTCTGCACCGCCATACGCGCCTGACCAATGGCGTGGAAAAAGGCGTACACATCGGCACCCCCATGGCTTTTGATGACAATCCTGCGCAAACCCAACAGAGAGGCGCCATTATAACGGCGTGGATCAATGGTCTGGCGCAACTGTCGCAGCACCGGCGCGGCCACCAGCCCGGCCAGTTTGGTCAGCAGATTGCGGTGAAACGCCTGTTTCAGATGAAAGGAGATCATTTTGGCCACGCCTTCGGACGCCTTCAGCGCAATATTGCCATCATACCCATCACACACCACCACATCGGCGCTGCCTTTGAAAATATCATCGCCTTCCACATAGCCCACATAGTTCAACGGCGTTTGCAGCAACAGGCGGTGGGCATGGCGAATGCGTTCCGGACCTTTGATCTCTTCTTCACCAATATTGAGCAGACCAACCGTGGGTGATGGATTATTATCCAACTGACTCACCAATACAGAGCCCATCAAGGCGAACTGGAGGAGATTCTCCCCGTCCACCCCCACATTGGCGCCCAAATCCAGCATATGCACATGACCATTCATGGTGGGCATGGCGGTACAAATGGCCGGACGCTCGATGCCCGGCAGTGTCTTGAGCACAAACTTAGACATGGCCATCAGCGCGCCGGTATTCCCCGCACTGACACAGGCATCCGCCTCGCCTTCCTTGACCAGGTTCAACGCCACGCGCATGGACGAGGCACGCTTCTGGCGCAGCGCTCTGGAGGGCAGCTCATCCATTTCCACCACCTGATCGGCATGAACAATCTGCAACCGCTCGGCATCATAACGCTGCTCCGCCAGCGCCGCCTCAATGGCTGACTGCTGCCCCACCAACAGCACCCGCAGGTCGGGCCACTTTTTCAATGCCTGTAAAACAGCGGGGACCGTCACTGTAAGACCATGGTCCCCGCTCATGGCATCAATGGCAATATTCAGGCTCAAAGGAGAACCCTTACTTATTGATGACTTTTTTGCCCTTGTAGTAGCCATCCGCTGTCACATGGTGACGGCGATGCAGCTCACCCGTGGTGGGATCCACGCTCAGCTTAGGGCCGCTGATGGCATCGTGGGAACGGCGCATACCGCGCTTAGAAGGGGTTTTTCGGTTCTGTTGAACAGCCATGGAATGCTCCTTATCACTTCAGTTCTCAAGATTTCTTGCCCGCCTCCGACATCATCGTCTTCAGCGCAGCAAAGGGATTTGCCTGCGTTTCTTCTTCGGCGGCTTCCTGTTGACCCGTATCCTGCCAGACCAACGGCTCGCCCGGCTTTTTGGGCACCAGCGGCACCGAAAGCATCAGCTCATCCTCGATCAACTGCCATGGGTTGAGTTGACGCGTTTCCAGCAGCCAAGGCTCATAGGCCTCCGGCACAATCTGCGCCGCACCCTCACTGGGAATTAGCACAGCTGTCAGCGTCTGATCCACCGGCTCGTTGTAAGGCTCCAGGGTGCGCTGACAGGTCAACCCCAGATTACAGCGATAGCGCAATTCAAAAGCTGGAAAGCCGCTTTCCGGCTCGATGAAAAAGCGTAGCGCCACATCCACATCTTGCGGCGCCCCCACCAACATCTCCATTAAACGAGGAAACTGGGCCTGGGACACCGTTATATGGTAGTGCCGCTGCTGCGCTGCCGCATGTTCTGGCTCGATCAGATCCGGCAAAGGCCTGGCCATATCGCCACCCAAATTTTGTTAAGCTGTTAATTATAGCAGACATCAGGCAAAAACCCATGATCATTCTTGCATCCACCTCCCCGTATCGGCGCGCGCTGTTAGAACGGCTACAACTGCCCTTTCGGTGCGTCGCGCCCGACATTGAGGAGCACCGCGCCGCAAAAGAAAGCGTGACCGATATGGTGCAGCGCCTGAGCCGTGAAAAAGCCGCCGCAGTGGCGGATCATCACCCCGAGGCCTATGTGATCGGCTCAGACCAAAGCGCCGAAGTGGATGGCCTACTACTCACCAAGCCGGGCAATTATGCCAACGCTTTTCGCCAGCTAAGGGCCCTCTCCGGCCAAACCGTCGCTTTTCATACCGGATTATGCATTTATCATCAGGGGCGATATGTGGAGACCCTGGACACCAGCCTCACCCACTTCCGCCAACTGGACGAGGCGCTGATCCACTATTACCTCACCCATGAACAACCCTACAACTGCGCTGGCGCCATCAAGTCCGAAGGCTTGGGCGCGCTACTGATCCAGCGCATCCAATGCGATGACCCCAATGGCCTGATCGGCCTGCCGCTACTCAAACTCATCGACCTGCTGGCACAACTGGACTATCCATTTCCCTGGCACACGCCATCTTACTAACCCCTGCATCAGGTTCGCGTCATCAGCCACTGACGCAGCGCATCCAAATGGTGGAAATGGGCCAGCGGCCCATAGGCATCCAGCTCCGCATGATCATGCACCCCAAAGCTGACCGCCACCCGATCCATGCCCAGATTGCGCGCCATCTCCATATCGAAAGTGGTGTCTCCCACCATTAATGCCTGCTCAAGCGACACGCCGGTCTCCTGCAGAATCTGCTCAAGCATCAAAGGATCAGGCTTTGAGGCCGCCTCCATAGGCGTGCGCGTCACATCAAAATAGGGCGCTAACCCGCTCTGCGGCAGAATACGATCCAGCCCCCGACGACTTTTGCCCGTGGCAATCGCCAGTTTGACACCCCTTGCCTTTAAGGCTTGTAGCAGGGCCTCTGCCCCGGCAAAAGGGCGCATAGGCGTTTTGGCCTCATGCAAAAAATAGTGGGTATAGGCCTGAGCCATGCGCGCCACCTGATCCGCGCCTGCTTGAGGGTAAAGTTGCTCAATGGCCCGCTGCAGGCTCAGACCAATAATACTGGCGCTGGTCTTTTCATCCAAAACCGGCAACCCACTGACTCGGGCGGCATGCTGAATCGCCTCCACAATCCGCGCGGCGGAATCCATCAGCGTGCCATCCCAGTCAAAGATTACGAGTTGGTAACGTTTGTCGCACATAAACAGTCAAACACCTTATTAAACAGATCCGGCACCGGTGCCTCCACCTCCATCCATACCCCTTGCCCTGGGTGCTCAAAGCCCAATTGCCAGGCATGCAGAGCAAGACGGCGCAGTCCGCAGCGCCGTGCCTGCCCATTTGCCTGCGCATCGCCATATTTTTCATCCCCCAGCAGCGGATGGCCAGACGCCTGGGCATGTACGCGAATCTGATGGGTTCGCCCGGTTTTCAAACGCACGGCCACCCAGCTGGCTGAGGCACACCCATCCAGCCGCTCAAACAGGCTTTCTGCCGGCTTACCTGCGTGCTGATCCACCACCACAATCCGCTCACCGGATTTAAGCTGATTTTTACGCAACGGCAACTTGACCCGCTGACGAACAGGACGCCAGTCACCGGCCACCAGTGCCTGATAGACCTTTTTCATGCGGTGACAACGCACCTGCTCATGCAACGCCTTGAGCACGGATGCCTTTTTGGCCAATAGCAACACACCGGATGTCTCCCGATCCAACCGGTGGACTAATTCCAGCCGCCGCGCCTGTGGCCGTGCAGCGCGAGCCAGTTCGATCAACCCCCAGCTCAAACCGCTGCCACCGTGCACCGCCATACCCGATGGCTTATTCACCACCAGCAAATCCCCATCCTCATACAGCACCAGCGCTTCAAATCGGCGCTGCGCCTTATCATCAAACCGGGTCGTGGGTGCTGCTGCGGCTTGGCGCACCGGCGGGATGCGCACCACATCCCCCACCCGCAATCGGTCACTGACCTTGGCGCGCTTTTTATTGACCCGCACTTCCCCTTTGCGCACAATGCGATAAATCAAAGACTTAGGCACTCTTCTAAAATGGCGCATGAGGAAATTGTCCAGCCGCTGGCCAGCGTCTGCCTCGCCCACCTCTACCCATTGAACCTGTGCTTTTTCTGTCATGGCGCGTAGTGTAGCGGTTTTTATCCACAGCGTCATTGTCATCAGCCCGTAAGCGTGCTATATTTTGCTGGCATTATTCGGTCTCAAGAATCAATAATTACCAGATTCAATGCAACAAACACGGCAAATAACCTAGACCGAGCGCAGAAATTTGACACGCCCTCCGGGGCAAAACGCTTGAAAACATAAGCGTACAACAAACCGGCAGACAAGCTATCCCGAATCGAAAGATTCACCAGCGCACTCCGCGCATAATCCATGGAGATAAGACGCTGGCAGAGCAGCTGACTTAAGACAGAATCCACAAACTGGTGCCCGACTGACCCGAGTCACTGTGGCAGATCGGTGCAAATGATAAGGTTTAACGTTTTGACACACAGGCATGAACATCGTTCTGAATTCATTCAGCCCCTTGCAACCGCGACAATCACGCGGATGTGCAAGCGTGCCCGAACCATGCTCGTCTAACGACCTTATCTGATCTTTTACGCTTAAGTCCTGCGTGGATTGGCTGTCCCGCCTGGTTTGCTGTACATCCGATAAACAGTGCAGCAACAACAGGACTGCCCTATGAAAAGAATCCTTATCAACGCAACCCAACCGGAAGAGATCCGGGTTGCACTCATTGATGGCCAGAAGCTCTACGATCTGGACATTGAAACCCCCCATCAACAGAAAAAGAAAGCCAATATCTACAAAGGCAGGGTGACGCGTATCGAACCCAGTTTGGAAGCGGCCTTTGTCGACTATGGTGCTGAACGCCACGGCTTTCTACCTTTCAAAGAAGTCGCTGAGGAGTATTACCCGGAAACGCGTCCCGAAGGTCGGCTTTCCATTGCCGATGTACTCAAGGAAGGCCAGGAACTGATCGTTCAGGTACAAAAAGAAGAGCGTGGCAACAAAGGTGCTGCCCTGACCACCCAGATCACCCTGGCTGGGCCGTATGTGGTGATGATGCCCAACAACCCTCGTGCTGGTGGCATTTCCCGCCGCATTGAAGGTGAGGACCGCGCGGAGCTGCGCGAAGCCCTCAACAGCGTAACGATACCTGAAGGCATGGGCTTGATCGTGCGCACAGCCGGCATCGGCAAAAGCAGTGAAGAGTTGCAGTGGAATGTCGACTACCTGGTACAGCTATGGGAAGCGATCAAAAAAGCGGCGGATGCCAAACCGGCCCCTTTCCTGATCTATCAGGAATCCGACATTATCACCCGGGCCATCCGTGACCACCTGCGCCAGGACATCGGCGAGGTCCTAATCGATGACATGGACGCCTTTCACCGGGCACGGGACTTCGTGCAACATGTCATGCCTCAATTTGTCGGACGCATCAAGCCGTATCAGGACAAGCTCCCCCTATTCACCCGGTTTCAGATCGAATCTCAGATCGAAACCGCCTTCCAGCGGGAAGTCACCCTACCCTCCGGCGGTGTCATCGTCATCGACATGACCGAGGCCTTAACGGCCATTGATATCAACTCCTCCCGCGCGACCAAAGGTGGCGACATTGAAGAGACCGCTTTCAACACCAATATGGAAGCGGCGGTGGAGATCGCCCGCCAATTGCGCCTGCGCGATCTGGGTGGCCTGATCGTGATCGACTTTATCGATATGCACGCCAATAAGCATCAGCGGGAAGTGGAAAACGCCCTGCGCGAAGCGGTCAAAAGCGATCGCGCCCGCGTTCAGATTGGCCGGATCTCCCGCTTCGGCCTACTGGAAATGTCCCGGCAGCGCTTGCGCCCCTCCATTGAAGAGGCCACCCAGATTGTCTGCCCCCGCTGCAAGGGTGTCGGCGTCATCCGTGGTGTAGAGTCCATGGCCCTGTCCATCCTGCGCCTGCTGGAAGAAGAGGCCATGAAGGAAAACACCAAACGGGTCACTGTCCATCTGCCTGTGGATGTGGCCACTTTCCTGCTCAATGAGAAACGCCAGCAGTTGATCCGCATTGAGGAGCGCCACCGTCTGCATATCCTCATTGTGCCCAATGAGCACATGGAAACGCCCCATTATGAAATGGAGCGCATCCGCTACACGGATGAAGAAATTCAAGAGGCCAGCTATGCGCAGAAGCGCATTCCTGAAATTCAGGCACCTGAGCCGGAAGAAAAGAGCGCCGAACAAGCTGCCCATGAGACACCGGTCATCCAGCAAATTCAGCCCTCTGAGCCACCACCGCCACCGGCACCCAAAAAGACAGCGGCCACACAGCCAAAACCCGGCCTATTGACCCGCCTGTGGCAGGCGTTATTTGCGCCAGCTAAAGAGACTGTAACCCCTGAGCCGGAAAAAAAACCGCAAAACCGTCGTCGCCGTAACAACCGTCGCCGCAATAGCCGTCGAAGCAGTCAGCGTCAACGGAGCGCGCGGGATCACCGCGAACATCAGCAAACAAACCAAATAAATAAAGAAAACACCCCGGATACCCCGCACACCGAGCAAAACACACTAGCAGCCCCTTCTGCTGCACCAGAACAGCGCAGATCGTCAGAAACAAGGGCGCAGCCCTCTCAGGCAAGCGGGACATCACCTCAAGGTAAACAGGAAAAGGTGAAGCAAGAGCCGGCGGCAAAACATGAAACCACAGCGCAAGAGAGCTCAGCACCAAGCGTAACAACCACCATGGCTCAGGAATCCACTACCCCAGAGGCAGAGGCGAACGCAACAGAGGCCGCGCCCCGCAGCCGTAATACGCGCCGCAGCTATCAGCGCCAAGGCCGTTATGCTGTCCGCCGTCGCCGTGCGCCTCAGGGTGCGGAAAACTTGACCGTAGAAGAAGTCCTGGCCCAGGCGGCCCAGGACAATGAACCCACAGCGGAACCCAAGGTGGTGAAGGTGCCCATGCTGCCTGCCGCAGAGCAAGCCGCTGCAGCGGAAAAGGCAGTTCTGCCATCTGAGACAGCCGCCAATGGAGAGGCATCGGCCCAGAATGCAGAAGCCGTGAGCGTCTCCCTTGAAGCGCCGAAACAGAAGCAGTTGCCGATCATAGCCGAGGAGGCATCTTCACAACCCACAGCGGAGCGCTCCATCAAAGCGGCCTCCAACTCGGCTCAAGCAGCGGAACCGGCTAAGGATGCATCCCATTCTGCGTCATAACCCCTGGTAGGCGCTTTGCCCAAACCACAAAAGCCCCGAACCCTGTCGGGGCTTTTTATTGACTGATTGACTGAACTGTTGAAATCAGAAAAAAGACAAAGAGGCGTCCCCTTTGCTACGGGACGGATCCCTTATTCGGCACGTTAAAGCCCTCTTCCAGAGCCCGCGCTTTACAGTAGTCCACCGCAAACTCTAACAACTCTCCCACTGCCCGATTACGGAACTTATGCTTCTGACGCACATGGGAGAAAGGACGGGACAAGGGGGGATTCAGCGGAATGGCTTTCAGCGTACCCAGCCGCAACTCCTTGGTTAGGGTAGTACGCGAAACGATGGCCACGCCAATTCCTGCCTCAATGGCCATCTTAATCGCCTCTGGGCTACCCAGCTCCAGAACCACATTCAAATCACTGTAGCTGAGGCCCTGTTCTTTCAAGTACTGATCAATCACCGCCCGGGTGCCTGATCCCTCTTCTCGGGTAATGTACTCATAACGGCGGATCTCTTCCACAGAAACTTCCTTACGCGATGCCAAGGGATGATCCACCGGCACCGCCAACACCATCTCATCGACTCTGCAAACTTCTATTTCCAGATTCTTGTTATATACCGGCGCTTCCACCAGTCCCAGATCGATCAGATTGTTCTCCACCATGGAGACAATGGCATCGGTGTTGCCCACCTGCAGGCGGATATTGACCTCAGGAAAACTCTCCTTGAAGGCTCCTAGTAGCTTAGGCAGCAGATACTCGGCAATGGTGGTGGACGCCCCAATCAGCAAGGAACCGGACACCTCACCGGTAATCTCGCGCACATCATTGTGCATGCGCTCATATAGCTCAAGAATTCGCTCCGCATAGTTGTAGACAATCTTGCCTGCTTCAGTCAGGGAGATCTTATTATGCGTTCTGTCAAACAAGCGGGTGTTGAACTGTTCCTCCAACTGCTTGACCTGGAAGGTAACCGCAGGTTGGGTCATGTGAAGGGTCTCTGCCGCCTTGGTGAAACTCAGCACCTTAGCGACCGTGTGAAACACCTGTAATCGGCGATCCGCCATGGCCATTTGGGCAACCCCTTGCCTTTAAGTAATAAAAAACGTTTTTAAGATAGAAAACAGAAATAAAAGGTAATCCTAATACCCACGCCCTGGCATTGCAAGGTTTTTTACTCCCTGAAGGCGCGATACCTGCAGTAAGCGGATAATACGATGAAAAGAAAACAGAAAGATTGGTAGGCGCGACTGGAGTCGAACCAGCGACCCCCACCATGTCAAGGTGGTGCTCTAACCAACTGAGCTACGCGCCTACAGAGAAAAAAGAAATGGTACCAGAGGCCGGACTCGAACCGGCACGGGTTTTACCCCATCGGATTTTGAATCCGACGCGTCTACCAATTCCGCCACTCTGGCTGATAGGCCGCAAATTCTATCGGGCTGGCGCAGTGCCGTCAAGGCTCTTTTGCATCAAGACGGTATAAAATCGCTGCGGCAGGTTGCCGAAAGCGCCATTGGACATGAATACAACCCGATCACCGGGCATCACCTGGGCCAATAGACGCTCTAAGAGGAGCGCATAATCATCCACCACCTCCAAAGGCACCTCAAAAGGAGGCAGTTGCCAGCCCCAGGC
>DQVN01000127.1 GCA_015661715.1 Sulfurivirga caldicuralii | reverse complement strand
TAATAGGCCACCAGGATCAGATAGATGAAGATCAGCGCCACAATAAATGCGCTGCCCATATCCCGGAACACATCCAGGGTCAGGCGCATCTCGCCGCCCCACAGCAGGGTGTAGTCGGTAATATCCTTGGGATCCGTCTCCACAAACCCCAGATTGCCGGTGCGGAAAGTCACACCGGAAGGCAGGGTCTGCCCATCCAACCACTTATCCAGCGTCAGTACCGCATAGACCGGACTGGAGCGCAAGAGTTCTCCCCCGACCATGACCATGGGATGCTGATCCCGGTCGATAATGGGCTTGGCCTGAATGATCTTGCGTATCTTGGCCACGGCACTGATCGGCACCGCAGCGCCGCTGCGGGATGCCACGCGCAGGCTCATAAGTTGCTCTGGCGCAGAACGCTCGGAACGGGGCAGACGCACAATGATATGCACCGGCTCGCGGGCGTCATCCAGGTGCAGCGCGCCCAACTTGAAGCCGGAGACATAATCGTGCAGCATCTTGCCCAGTTGTGCCGGGGCTACTCCCAGTAGATTGGCCTGATCCCGATCCACGACGATTTCGTAAGTTTCCACATCGGCTGTTACCGTGTCATTGACATTGATCATGCCGTAGATCTGGTGGAACAGTTCACCCACATCCTTAGCCGCCAGGCGCAGCTGGTCATAGTCCGGGCCGTAGAGTTCAGCCAGAATCTGCTTAGGCACCGGCGGGCCAGGCGGTGTTTCATAGATATTCAACTCCGCTTGGGGATAGATCGCCCGCACCTGATCCAGCGCTTGATTCAACCGCTCGGCGATTTCGTGGGAGCTGACATCCCGCAGATGCTTGTTGAGCAGATTCACGCGAATCTGCGCCAGATAGGGCCCTTTCTTCAACAGATCGCCCCGCACCAGCGCGGCAAAATCCACCGGTGCTGTAATGCCTAAGAAGGTGGAATAGTTGGTGACAAACGGCGTTTGCGCCAACACATTGCCCACGGCACGGGCCACCTGATCCGTCGCCTCCAGCGCAGCGTCCTCCGGCAGTTTCACCTCCACCAACAGGGTGTTGGTGTTGTCATAGGGGAGCATCTTCACCTCTACCCCCAACGGGTGCAGAGGACTGTTCATATCATCGCCCCGCAAAAACTGCAACGCCGGCTGCAGCATGGCCAGCACCAGGGCCACCAGCACCACAAAGAAGAAGACATTGCGCTTGAGTCGGCTGCCGATCATCGGCTGGATAATGCGCACATAGGTCCGCTGCAGCCAGTCCTCTTTATGGTGAGGGTCTTCACCCTCTTCTAGCAGTGACGCACGCGCTTGCATATCGCGGATCGCCTTCTTGCCCATCCAGTGATAGACCGCATAGGGCACCAGAATATAGGCGATCACCAAAGAGGCGATCATGGCGACCGGCACATTGAACGGAATCGGCGCCATAAACGGCCCCATCATGCCGGTGACGAACAGCATGGGAATGAAGGCCAGAATCACTGCCAAGGTGGCGATATTGGTGGGATTGCCTATCTCATTGGTGGCCTGAATCAGCATCTGATCAAAGCGTTTTGGATCAAAGCCTGTATGAATATGCCGGTGAATGTTTTCGATCACCACAATGGCCGCATCCACCAACAACCCCAAAGACAGGATCAGGGCAAACAGGGTGATCCGATTGATGGTCTGGCCGGCGACCAATCCCACCACCAGCACCACAAACAGAATCAGCGGCACGGTCAGCGTCACGATACCCGCCTCGCGCCAGCCGAGAAAAACCACCAAAATCACGATCACCGAGGCCACCGCAATACCCAGGTGCTCCACCAGGGTGTTGACCGCATCATCCGCCTCAAACCCATCATTGCGGGTGACCACAATCTCCACCCCTTCAGGAATAACGGTCTTTTTCATCTCCTCCAGCTTGGCCAGCACGCGCTCGGCCACCGTTACCGCATTGGTGCCCGGCTTTTTGGCGATGGTGATGGTCACTTGAGGAATTTCCCCTTTCAGCTTCATTTCCCCATCCGGGCCGAAACCGATGCGCGTGTCCTGATCAATCTCCATGGGGCCGTCCACAATGGTGGCAATATCCCGCAGGAAGATGGGGCGCCCTTCCACCACGCCGATGATGATATTGCCCACCGCTTCCGCGCTGCGCAGATAGCCTTGCAGACGCACCGGATGCGCTTTGTTGGAATTGACCAATTCCCCTACGGGCAAAGAGGCGTTATTGCCCTTGAGCATATCCTTGATCTGATCCAGCGTCAGCCCGGTCATGGCGATCTTTTGCGCATCCAGCCACACATTGATGGCGCGTGGCTTGCCGCCCACCACCTCAGTAAAGGACACATCCGGCACATTGCGCAAATGCTCCACCAGCTTCAAGGCCACATCCCGCAGCGCAAAGCTGGACAGCTGCTCGGAAGAGACCGCCAGGGTCATAATCGGCACATCATCCACATTGATGGGCTTGATAAGGGGCTGCAGCGTATCCGGCGGCATCCGATCCATATTGCTCATTACCTGGTTGTAGAGTTTAACCAGGGATTTTTCCTGATCTTCCCCCACCTCAAACTGCACCGTCACAATGCCCACATCATTCATGGCCATGCCGTAGGTATGATCCACCCCTTCCAGCGCATTCATAATGCTCTCCAGGGGCTTGACCACCATATTCGCCACCTCATCCGGTGAAGCGCCCGGCTTGGGCACGATAATATTGGCCGCCGGCACCACGATCTGCGGATTGTATTCCCGCGGTGTCAGCACCAACGCCAACATGCCGGCCAGAAACAGCGCCAGCATGATCAGCAGCGTAATCTTGGAATGGATGAACATGGCCGCAAGCCGTCCGGCCAGGTTCAACG
>DQVN01000038.1 GCA_015661715.1 Sulfurivirga caldicuralii | reverse complement strand
TGGAGCCGACCGGGATCGAACCGGTGACCTCTACAATGCCATTGTAGCGCTCTCCCAGCTGAGCTACGGCCCCAAATTGTAAGTTGGCGCGTATTTTATACGCTGTTTTGCAAACTTCAAGTTTTTTGTTCTGGTGAAGTTTGGAGGCCGGGGCCGGAATCGAACCGACGTCCAAGGATTTGCAATCCTCTGTATAACCACTCTACCACCCGGCCTTTGGAGCGGGAAACGGGACTCGAACCCGCGACCCCAACCTTGGCAAGGTTGTGCTCTACCAACTGAGCTATTCCCGCAAAGCAGAGCGTATTATAGACAAACCGCCCTGCATGTCAATTGGCCATGGCTTTTCTTTGGGCAATAAACGCCAGGGCTTTTTCCAGCCGCGCCAGGACTTTTTCCCGGCCCAACAAGGCCGCTACTTGATCGATGGAGGGCGATTGTCCCGTGCCGGTGATGGCGACGCGCAAGGGCATGCCCACCTTGCCCATGCCCACTTCCAATTCGGCGGCGGTTTGTTGAATCGCGGCATGGATGGCATCTGCTTGCCATTCGTTCAAGGCTTCCAGTTTGCTTTTCAGGGTGGTTAAGGGCGCCGCTGCCGCAGGGCGCAGGTGTTTTTTCGCGGCGGCCGCATCAAACTGATCGAAGTCCCGGTAGAAATAGAGGGCTTGATCGGCCATCTCCAGCAGGGTTTTACTACGCTCCTTGAACAGCTCGGCCACCGCCGCCAGCGCTGGACCAGCGTCCAAATCACCCCCGCGGTCTGTGATGAACGGGGCCAGATGGCGGGCCAGGTGTTCTCCACTGCTGCGCTGGATGTGCTGCTGGTTCACCCACAGGCACTTTTCCGGGTTAAAGGTGGAGGGCGCGGTATTGACCGCTTCCAGGGAAAACAGCTCCACCATCTCGTCGATGGAGAAGATTTCTTGATCGCCGCACGACCAGCCCAGACGCACCAGATAGTTCAGCAATGCTTCCGGCAGATAGCCCGCCTCTTTGTATTGCAGCACATTCACTGCGCCATGGCGTTTGGACAGGCGGCTGCCATCTTCACCCAACACCATGGGAATGTGGGCATATTGGGGAATGGGGGCCCCTAAGGCTTTAAGGATGTTGATCTGACGCGGGGTATTGTTAAGGTGGTCGTCGCCGCGAATCACATGGGTGATGCCCATATCCCAGTCATCCACCACCACGGTCAGGTTATAGGTGGGGGTGCCGTCGGAGCGGGCGATGATCAGGTCATCCAACTCGCTGTTTTTGATCACCACGCGGCCTTTGACCAGGTCGTCAATCACCACCTCCCCTTCCAGCGGGTTCTTGAAACGGATGACCGGATCGATACCTTGTGGCGGGGTGCCGGTAAAGTCGCGATAGCGGCCATCATAACGGGGTTTTTCGCCCCGTGCCTTCTGCGCCTGGCGCAGTTGTTCCAGTTCCTCACGGGTGGCGTAACAGTAGTAAGCATGGCCGGATTCCAGCAACTGCTGGATGACTTCCTGATAGCGGGCGAAGCGGTGGGTTTGGTAGAAGGGACCTTCATCATAGTCCAGACCCAGCCAGCTCATGCCCTCCAGAATGGCGTTGACCGATTCCTCTGTGGAGCGCTCGCGGTCGGTGTCCTCAATGCGCAGGATGAATTGACCGCCGTGTTTACGGGCATAGAGCCAGGAAAACAGCGCAGTACGCACGCCGCCAATATGTAGATAACCTGTGGGACTGGGCGCGAAACGGGTCTTGATCATGCAAATTTACTCCTTATGCGTTCTACGGCCACGCGAATAAGCCAACCGGTAATCAAAGCTGCCAATAATACCATGCCCCCCAGCACAGCCAGCGCCACCATGAGAAAGAATGACCGATGGAGCGTGGCATAGAGGTATTGGTTGGCCAGCCCAAAAGCGGCCAAAGGAAAGATATAGGACCAGCTGATCATGCTGATACCGTTGCGAATAAAGCGCCGCCCGGAAATAATCCAGATGGCCAGCATGGTGCAGGCGAACCCATAGGGGGCCCAGACGGCGAGATGCCACGGGTTGGCAAACAGCTGCAATGCGGCGATACTGGCCAAACTGGGTGGGGCCAGAAAGATGAACAGGCTGGGACGGTACTGCTCCTCGATGGGGGCGATGAAGATCAGCCGATAGAGCAATACGGCGGCAAAGATGAACCACATAAACAGCGCCGCACTATAGAACAGCCACATCCACTCCTGTTGCCCCACCAGTTCCAAACCCACCAGCACAGCGACAAAGTTCCCGGAAAGCAGGATAAACCAGCTGGGACGCATATGATCCAGGGTCAGTTGGTGGTCAAACAGCCAGCGGTTGAGCAAAATAAGGTTCAACAGGGCGTGTACCGTGAGCACCATCCAAAAAAGCGTCACCCCAATCTGTGCATAGCTCGGCACATAGCGCACCAGAAAATAGGCGCTGAAGAACCAACTGATGCTCATCAGCGGAAAGAAAGAGAGCTGAAAAGGGTGACGCCACTCTTTCACCAGGACTTGACGGCTGCGCCTGAATAGATGCGGGAAATAGAACAGGCTGAGAATGAGCAGCGCAAGCAGGCCGTAGGCCACGATAAAACGGGCCATATCACTGTGCCAGTGCAGCATCTGCTGCAGGTGATACAGGTTCATGCCCATGGCCAGCAGCGCCATCGGCATGGCAAAGTAGGTGATACTGGGAAAAAACAGTACCTGGCGCAAAATCAGCTCTTCATTGTGTAGGGTGAAGCGTAAAATATTAGCACTTTGTAATCTTTTTGGGAGCAGGAATATGGACAAGCAACCGGGGCGTCTGGCCTTTTTTCCCGTCAATCTATTTGGCGGCATCATGGGATACATGGGGTTGACCCTGGCGTTTTTTATGGCCAGTCAACTGCTGGGTTTTCCGCAACAGATTTTTATCGTTCTGCTGGTGTTCTCTACTTTGCTGTTTGCCCTGTTGGCGCTGGTCTATGGCTTGAAAGCCCTCAAATACCCTCAAGCCCTGATCAAGGAGTTCAACCATCCGGTGGCTGTTAATTTCTTTCCCACCATTAGCATCAGCCTGTTGTTGCTGGGGATTGGTTTTCTGCATGTGGCACCCGATGTCGGCTTTTGGTTCTGGAGTCTTGGGGCGATCATGCAGTTGACGCTGACATTGGTGATTATGAACTTATGGATTCACCATGAGAAGTGGCAGATCGAACACCTCAATCCGGCCTGGTTTATTCCCGTGGTGGGAAATGTGATCGCGCCCCTTGCCGCCCCGGAATATGCCGGGCTGGAGATAGGTTGGTTCTTTTTCAGTATTGGGGTTATTTTTTGGCTCATGCTGCAGGCGGTTATTTTTTATCGCCTCTTTTTCCATCCCCCTGTGGACAAGGTGCTGCTGCCGACGCTGTTTATTATGATTGCGCCCCCGGCGATGGCGTTTTTGTCCTATGTGCACCTGAACGGCACGGTGGATGGTCTGGCCCGTCTTTTCTACTATACGGCTCTGTTTATCGCCCTGCTGTTGCTGGTGCAGGCAGCAAGATTCATTAAAATCCCTTTCGCTATTAGCTGGTGGGCCTACACCTTCCCCATAGCGGCGCTCACCAATGCCAGCTTTGTCATGTTCGGCCATGTGGGTGAAGTCGTTTTTGCCTATATTGGCGCCTTTTTCCTCTCGCTGGTGACGGTGTTGATTGCCCATCTGACCGCTAAAACCCTATGGGCGGCCAAAAATGGCAAATTATGCGTTCCGCCTCCTCATTCTCAGTCCGCTAAACAGGAGGCCAAGGCGTGATTCGCTATGATGTGATTCCGGCAGATCCGGCAGGCCACCTGATCGAAGTACGCCTGAGCATTCCGCAACCGGATGCGAACGGTCAACGGCTCACTTTGCCCGCCTGGATTCCCGGCAGTTATCTGATCCGGGATTTCGCCAAACATGTGGTGCAGATCGGTGCTTTGTGCAATGGCGAGGCGGTGGCCATCTGGCCGGTGGATAAGGATAGCTGGCAGGTGGCACCCTGTTCGGGCACGCTGGAGGTGTTTTGTCAGATCTACGCCAACGACCTCTCTGTCCGCGGTGCGCACTTTGATCAGCACCATTGCTTTTTCAATGGCACCAGCTTGTTTCTGCAAGTGGTCGGCCAGACCGACCAGCCGGTGGAGGTTGTATTACATGCCACGCCCCATGCGTTGGCGTCCAATTGGCAGGTGGCCACCACCCTGCCCCGCATCGCCGTGGATGAAAACGGCTTTGGTGGTTATCGAGCCGAGAACTATGCTCAACTGATCGAACATCCGGTGGAGATGGGCCCGTTACGGTGGGTGGAGTTTGACGCCTGCGGCATTCCCCATCGCATGGCCATCTATGGCCAGGGACGCTTTGATCTGGCGCGGATCGCCAAGGATCTGCAGCCTATCTGTGAGGCGCAGATCCGCTTGTTCGGTGAAGCGCCGTTCGACCAGTACCTTTTTTTGGTCACGGTCACGCGGGATGGCTATGGCGGCCTGGAGCATCCGGACTCCACCGCCCTGTTGGTCAGCCGTAAGATGATGCCCCATCCTTACATGGGCGAGACGCCCACACAAGACTATCTGGACTTTCTGGAACTGTGCAGCCACGAGTATTTCCACGCTTGGAACATCAAGCGTATCCAGCCCGCCTGTTATCAGGGTTGTGATCTGAATCAACCGGTCTATACGCACCTGCTGTGGTGGTTTGAAGGGGCTACCTCTTACTATGACCTGCGTTTTCTGTTGGATGCAGGCATTATTGATCGCAAGACCTATCTCAAGCGTCTGGCGCAGCAGCTTACCCGGGTTTGGCGGATGCCGGGGCGACATGTGCAATCGGTGGCCGAATCCAGTTTCCTGACCTGGACTAAGTTCTATCAACAGGATGAGAATGCGCCCAACGCCATTATCAGCTATTACACCAAGGGCGCCGCGATTGTCCTGGGGCTGGATTTACTCATCCGCCGCCATCGCCATGGCCAGCGCACCCTGGATGATCTGCTGCGTCAGCTTTGGCAACGCTATGGCACAAGCGGCGTAGGCATTGAGCAGGACACCATCGAGACGCTGGCCAGTGAAGTGGCCGGGCATGACCTGAGCGAGTATTTTCACGCCGTGCTCTATGGCACAGAAGATGTGCCGCTTGATCAACTGTTCCCCTACTTCGGCATTGAATTCAAGCTGCGCCCTGCAACAGGGCTGAAGGATTTGGGCGGGCCTGTGGAGGCTGAGCGTTTCCCGCCCAATCTGGGGGTCAATGCCCGCACCACGGAGCAGAAAACAGTGCGCCTTACCCATGTATGGCATGATCGCCCCGCTTATTTTGCGGGGCTGGCCGCGGGTGATGAGTTGATCGCCCTGGACGGATTGAGACTGCTGAGTACGGATGACCTGGATACGGCGCTGAAGCAGTATGCACCAGGTGATGTTGTGGAGATCAGTTACTTCCGCCGCGATGAGCTCAACACCACCACGGTGACGCTGGATGAGCCGCCGGCGGATCGGGTCGTGCTGGATGTGATGGCACAAGCAGACGCGCGCCTGCCCCTGGTTTAACGGCGCTTACGCCGCTGGTGGCCGTTGCCAGGTGAGCTGGAAGAGCGCAGATCCGGCCGCTGCATTTGCGGCAGACCGACACTGCGCAGCAGCATGTTCACCTGGCGCCAGGTCAACGGCCGGGTTCGGCCACGGCCCAAATTGCGTGGCAGGGAGAACTGCCCATAGCGAATGCGGATCAGCCGGTTGACTGTCAGCCCTAACGCTGCGAACAGGCGCCGTACCTCACGGTTGCGCCCTTCTGTCAACACCACCTTGTACCAGCGGTTTTTACCCTCCGTTTCCCCCGGCATGGGCGTAATCCGCTTAAACTTCGCCATGCCGTCGTCCAACTGCACACCTTCACGCAATTGGCGCAGTTGCTCAGGGGTCAGCTCCCCCAATACGCGCACCGCATACTCCCGCTCCAGCGCATAGCGCGGATGCATCAGGCGGTTGGCCAGCTCGCCATTGTTGGTCATCAACAGCAATCCGCTGGTGTTGACATCGAGGCGGCCCACGCTGATCCAGCGCCCATGGTGACGTTTGGGCATCTGTTCAAAGATGGTGGGGCGTCCTTTGTCGTCCTTGCGTGAGCACACCACCCCTTCCGGTTTGTTGTACAGCAGCACTTCGGTTGCTTCCTGGTGCAGATGGGCAGACTTGATGGGTTTGCCATCGATTTCGATGCGATCCGTCGGTAGAGCGCGGTCACCCAACTGCGCAATACGGCCATTGACCTTTACCCGGCCGGCTTCGATCCAGCGCTCCGCCTCCCGGCGCGAGGCGCGCCCGGTTTGGGCAATTAATTTTTGCAGTTTTTCACTGTTGGGTTTGTTGTTCATGAAATGCCTGTTGTGCTTGGTGAATAATCTTGTCCAACTGTTGCTGAAGCTGGGCTTTGCTTTGTAGCCCTAAATCTTCCAGCAGCGTCGGGGTGGTCACCCAAAGTGCCGGGCGACCGGGTACCGCTTTGTGGCCATGGGTACGGATCCAGCCGTGCTGCTGCAGGGCCTGCAGCACGCCGCTGGCCACACTCACACCGCGTATCTGTTCGATTTCCGCGCGGGTGACCGGTTGTTTATGGGCGATAATGGCCAGGGTTTCAAGTTGTGCCCGGCTTAATTTGGGCGCTTTAGGGGCCAATGCCCGCTGTACCCACTGGGCATGGTCAGCACGCACTTGAATGCGCCATTTTTCCGCCACCTGAACCAACATCAGCCCCAGCGGTGCCAACTGTTGGTCCAATTGTGTCAATGCGGCCCGGAGCTTGTCCGTCTCCAGGTCCGTCGCCTGCTGCAGTTGCTCGAAGCTGAGCGGGGTCTCGGCAGCAAACAGAATGGCACTGATTTGACTAAGCGGCGTGGTATTCATGCGATGCGCACCAGGGTCAGTGATGAAAAGGGGGAATCCTGTTGCACTTGAATGACTTTTTGCCGGGCCAGCTCGAGCAGGGCCATAAAGGTGACCACCACGCCCAAGCGCCCCTCCTGCGGGTCGAGGAGCGTCTCAAAGGCAACAGGCTGCTGCAGCGGCAAGGTACGCTTGAGCAGGTGCAGCTTGTCATCCAGCTCGATGTTTTCCACCGCCAACTTGTGGGCCTGATACCACTGCTGGCGCAGGGCCACCTGCCCCAGGGCGCTGAGCAGCGCGCTGAGAGTGAGATCCGGCTTTTGCGCCTCAAAGGCCTCCAGCCAGGCCTGCGCCGGCCAGATGTCCCGGCCCGTGCGGTTAAGACTGTCCAACCACTGGGCCGCCTGGCGATAGCCCTCATACTGCAGCAGCCGTTGCATCAGCTCGGCTCGTGGGTCTTCTTCTGCAGGTGCCAGCTCACCTAAATCCGGTTTAGGTAGCAACATGCGGGATTTGATCTCCGCCAGCCAGGCGGCCATGAACAGATATTCGGCGGCCAATTCAATATCCAGCGCCTGCATCAGCTCAATATAGCGGTCGTACTGACGGGCAATGTCCGCAATAGGGATATCGAGAATGTCAAAACGATTTTTGCGGATCAACCACAGTAACAGATCCAGCGGCCCCTCGAAGCGTTCGAGCATCACCCGCAGTGCCCTCGGCGGAATATACAGGTCTTCCGGTGCCTGTAATGTCTCATCATTGATACGCGCCACAGCGTCGCTCATCAGGCCACCCCGATAATGCTCTGCACCACCCCTTTCAATGCCGCATAAATGGGGGTGATCAGCGGATTGAGCAAACCAGTGACAATCAGACTCAATAGAATAAAAAAGCCATAGGGTTCAATTAGATAGTAGCGGTTTCTCAACTGGGATGGCAAAAAGGCGGCCACAATGCGGGAGCCATCCAGCGGCGGGATGGGAAGAAGATTCAAGGCGGCCAGGATCAGGTTGATCTGCACACCCGCCAGACCCGAATAGAACAAAAATTGCCCGATTGTCGGCATCTCCACCTGCCAGCGGGCACCCCACACGGCCAAAAACCCCCAGCCGATGGCCATGAGAAAGTTGGCCATGGGACCGGCAATGGCCACTTTGGCCAGATCACGGTGAGGGTGTTTGAAATAGCGGTGATCCACCGGCACCGGCTTGGCCCAGCCAAAAATAAAACCACCGATGACCAATAGCACCAGCGGTACCAGAAGGGTGCCGATAGGGTCAATGTGGGACAGGGGGTTGAGCGTCAGTCGTCCCTGGGATTTGGCGGTCGGATCGCCCAGCTTCCAGGCCACCCAACCGTGGGCCACTTCATGGAGAACGATGGCCAGCAGAATGGGCAGGGTCCAGATGGCGATCTTTTGCGCCAGGGTCAACTCCATCATGCCGGTTCCCCTTGCCCCTGACGCAGAATGACAGGCTCTTCGTCGGTGAGATCAATCACCGTGGTGGGTTCATGGCCGCTGTAGCCACCATCCACGATCAGATCCAGCGCATGACCGATCTCATCCTGAATAAGCCAGGCATCGGTCATGGCCATCTCCTCCCCTGGCAGAATGAGCGACACGCTCATCAAAGGCGTGGGCAGGTGTTCCAGCAATGCCTGCACAATCCGGTTGGGCGAGACGCGCAGACCGATGGTCTTGCGTTTCGGGTTCTGCAGTCGCCGCGGCACCTCTTTGGTGGCCGGAAGAATAAAGGTGAATGGCCCTGGGATATGGGTTTTCAGATAGCGGAACTGGCTGTTGCCCACCTTGGCGTATTCCCCTAGGTTTTTCAAATCCCGGCACATGAGGGTGAAATCATGATCGTCCGGCAACCGGCGGATTTGCCGGATCCGCTCGGCCCCCTCTTTATTGTCCAACAGACAGCCGAGCGCATAACCGGATTCGGTGGGATAGGCGATCACCCCACGCTGATTCAGCCTATCGACCACCTGCTTGATCAGGCGTTCCTGTGGATTGTCCGGGTGAATTTCAACAATGCGTGCCATCTGTACTCCTGAAATAGTGTTGCAATGGGGGTGCCTGCCAGACAGGCGTCAGGTCAGGGGGTAGTTTAGCCAGTCGGCCCAACTGACGCCAGCGCCAGTCGGGGTGATGGAAATCTGAACCGCAGGAGGCGTAAAGCTGAAAACGCCGGGCACGCGCCGCCGCCCCTTGGTCGTTGGGATGGGTGTGGGCGGCGGTGATGACCTCGATGGCTGTGCCGCCGGCGCCCCGAAACGCCTGAAGCAGGCGGTTGAGCTTGCCATTACTCAGGCGATAGCTGCCCGGATGGGCCAGCACTGCCACACCCCCTGCGGCCAGAATGGCGGCCACACCCTCCTCCAGAGCGGGCCATTGGGCTTTAACATAGGCCTTTTTACCCATTTTCAGATAGTACTGAAAGGCTTTGGCGTGATCCTTGACCCAACCGCAGGCCACCAGCGCATGGGCGATATGGCTGCGGCCAATACTGTGGGTCTCCACGGCACGCCAGTCGATGTTCACCCCCAATTTGGCCAGCTTGTAGCAGATGCGTTCGGCTCGATCCTGTCGGGCTTGCCGCACCTGATCCATAAACTGGGTTAGCGCGGGGTGATCGGGACGGATGCCCAACCCAACAATATGAATGGTGTGCTTTTCCCACAACACGGACAGCTCGACGCCGGGAATAAGGGTCAGCCCTAAGGCTCGCGCAGCCTGCCGCGCAGGTTCAATGCCCGCTACCGTATCATGATCGGTCAGCGCCAGATGGGTGACCCCCTGGTTGCTGGCGTGCAACACCAACGCTTCAGGCGCCAGCGCGCCATCTGAGGCAGTGGAGTGGCTGTGCAGATCAACGCTATAATTGGCCGATTGTTGAGGGAGTCTGCCCATGAAATTACTGTTTGACCTTTTTCCGGTCATTTTATTCTTTATCGCCTATAAACTTTACGATATCTATACGGCCACGGCGGTGGCCATTGTCGCAGCCATCGCGCAGGTGTTTTTCTACTACATCAAACACCGCACGGTGGAGAAAATGCATCTGATCACCGCAGCGCTGATTCTGCTGCTGGGTGGCCTGACCCTGGCGCTTAATGATGAGACCTTTATCAAATGG
Organism: Sulfurivirga caldicuralii; assembly: GCA_015661715.1. Lineage (GTDB taxonomy): Bacteria > Pseudomonadota > Gammaproteobacteria > Thiomicrospirales > Thiomicrospiraceae > Sulfurivirga > Sulfurivirga caldicuralii_A. The sequence goes on along the minus strand of DQVN01000038.1, from coordinate 18,373 downwards.
AAACCCACCCTGGTCAACTGGGGCTTTGCCTTGGTATTCTGGGGCAGCCATTATATCGGCAGCAAACCCATTATCCGCCGCATGCTGGGCGAGGCCCTTAGCCTGCCGGATGCGGTCTGGGCCCGGTTGAGCATGTTGTGGATCACCTTTTTCATCTTCACCGGTGCGCTGAATCTGTTTGTGGCCTATACCTTCGATACGGATACCTGGGTAAACTTCAAGCTGTTTGGTCTGATGGGGCTGACGCTGGTGTTTTTGATCCTGCAAGGCCTCTATCTGGCAAAATACCTGCAAGATGAGCGTAAGGAGTCGGAATGATGCTGTATATGATCTGTGCTGAAGATGTGCCCAACTCATTACCGCTGCGCAAAGGGGCGCGGGAAAAACATCTGGCCCGTCTGGAAGCATTGCAACAGGAAGGCCGCCTGATCCTGGCCGGCCCTTTTCCGGCGGTGGATGCGCTGGATCCGGGTGAGGCTGGGTTTACCGGCAGCCTGATTGTGGCAGAGTTTGCGGATTTAGACGAGGCCCAGGCGTGGGCGGATGCGGATCCCTATGTGGAAGCCGGTGTTTATGCTAAGGTCACAGTTAAACCCTTCAAACAGGTATTTCCCAAATGAGTGCTGTGCGCTTTCTCATTCCGCGCTCGGCAGGCAAAACCCGCTTGACATCCGCCACGCTGGAAGTGCTGGATGAGGAGCTGGTCACCATTCCCATCTTGGGTTGGACGGTGGCTGGCGAACCCATCCAGATGGCTCTGGACTTTGATACCATCCAGGTACCCCGCTCTCTGGTGAAAAAGGAAACCTTTGCGTTGCGGGTCAAGGGAAATTCCATGATCGACGAGGGCATCGAAGATGGCGACATCGTCATTATCGAGCGGCGCAGCACGGCGGAAAACGGCGAGTCGGTCATCGTGCGCATCAACGGTGATGAGGTGACCATGAAAAAACTCTACATCGAACGAGAGGGCGTGCGGCTCCAGCCTGCCAACCCCGATATGGAACCCATCTATATCCGCAATCAGGACATTGAAATTCTCGGTATCGTCAAAGGTATTGTCCGCCAGCCATGATTCACCTTTTGATTACCGGCGGCACGCTGGATAAGGATTATGATCCCATTGGTGGTGAGCTGACCTTTCCGGGAAGCTGCGTGCCGGGCATGTTGGAACAGGCCCGCTGCACTGTCGCGCTGGAAAGCACCGTGCTGATGCAAAAGGATTCCCTGGAGATGGATGATGCCGATCGGGCGCAAATTCTCCAGGCCTGTCAGCACAGCCCCCATCAGCATATTGTCATCACCCATGGGACCGATACCCTGGTGAAAACCGGCCGGGTGTTGGCCGAAGCCCGGTTGGATAAGGTGATCGTGCTCACCGGCGCCATGCGCCCTCACCGCCTGGGCCGTTCAGACGCCCTGTTCAATCTGGGGGCGGCCATGATGGCCGTTCAATTGGCTGCCAAAGGGGTGTGGGTGGCCATGAACGGTCAACTGCTACCGGTTGCGCAAACACAAAAAAACCGCCGACTGGGGCGGTTTGAGCGGGTTTCTTCCTAAGATTGATTCAGCGCTTGCCCGTTCCCATCAGATAATGCTCCATGGCGGAGATATCCTGGCTCATAGTGCGTACCAGATGATCCAGGCTGACAATGGCGTTTTCCAGAATATTAACCGCGATATAGGGCTCTTCCACCTTCAGGCGGTCATACATGGCGCGCGTCAAGGCGATCAGGGTGACATGCCGGCTGTCCGCCTGCATGCGCAGGTTGCGCGGTTTGCGGTCGAAGAAGGACATCTCACCGATCAATGTGCCTTCCGGCTGAACGCCCACTTCCACAATCCCCTGTCCGTTCTTACTGTAAAAGCCCACCTTGCCCCGGTACACATAGTAAAGCGCATCCCCCACTTCACCCATATCGGAGATGATCTCACCCTGATTGTAGTGCTGTTCATTCAGGTATTTGCTCAGGCGCTCCACTTCCTCGTGGGTCAGAGATTCACAGATTTTGTATTTCTGAAAAAAGTCATACAGTTCCGTTGTAGAAATTTCCTTCATGCCTTTTCTCCTATATACAGGCTCATGGGCCGTCCATCGGGCAACGACGCTATTGTAGCAGTGATGGTCGTCAGCCGGTCAAACCCCCTCATCAGTTTTTCCGGTGTGGTTTTGCACTGGGCCCGGGCGGGACGCGCAGCCTCTTCGTGAAAGGCCCAGACGATAACGCGCCCGCCAGGACGCAGATGCCGCTGCATCCATTCAAAGCGCTCAGGCAGCAGAAAACGCATCATTAGAATCAAGTCGAATTGTCCGGTGGGCAGGCAATTGTCGGCACGCAGATTGCAGCAGCGCCAATCCACGCAGACGCCATACAGTCGGGCCAGGGCCCGCGCCTTATCCAACGCGCGCTGGGCCCGATCCACCCCATTGACCAACCAGCCCTGACGGGCCAGATAGACCGCATCCCGACCGCCACCACAGCCCATATCCAGCGCGCGACCACGCCGGGGCCACTGATCGAGCATTGCCATCAGCGGCGGGCTGGGTTGAAACAGCATCCCTTGCTTTAATCCGGTTTGCATCGGGCTGTGTGTCACCGCCGACCAGCGGTGACTCATCACTGCATAGCCCTGCTGTTTCAACCACTGGACAGCCGCCGTTGGCGCCTCGATCAGTAGCAGACGGGCGCCCGGTGGTGGCAGCGCATTCTGCAACTGGCGCAGTTGCGGCCAGGGCAGCCACAGGCTGCCAGGCAGATGCCCCTGGACGAAGGCGGCTTGTGAACGACAGTCGATGATACCGTCAAAGGTTGAATAATCGCTTGGGCCAGAGCTGCTCATTGCGTCGTTCCCCAATGCAAACGGGCACCCCCGCTTGCATGACCAGCACCACTTCAGGTGTGGCCAGAGAAATGGGATTGCCATGGCGCAGCCGTTCGGCCTCGGCTGCGGTAACCTCAAGCTGAGGCAGGTGAGGCAACAGCGTGGTCAAGGGTTGCAAGGCCGCTGTCGGGTCTGCCTCAATGTGGGCTAAAGTCCAAGCATCCCGGATATTGAGACCCCCGCTTTCCAGTCGGCGCAATTGGGTCAGATGACCCACCGTACCCAATGCCCGGGCGATATCTTCACCCAGGGTGCGAATATAGGTACCTTTGCTGGCGCGCACTTCAAAGGTCAAGCGATTGTCGCTCAGCGTCAGCAGCGTCAACTGATGGATGGTGACCTGGCGCGGTTCAATCTCGATGTTTTGCCCCTGACGCGCATATTCATACAGCGGTTTGCCATTTTTTTTCAACGCGCTGTAGATGGGCGGCACCTGTTGGATTTCCCCCTCGAATTGCGTCAGTACTGCCTCAACGGTGCGCCTATCCAGCGGCGGCACAGGCCGGGTTTGCACCACCTCACCCTCACAGTCGGCCGTATCAGTGCGTTGGCCCAACTGCAGCGTGGCGCGATAGCACTTTTCTGCATTCAATTGGAAAGCACTGGCTTTAGTGGCCTCCCCCAAACACACCGGCAACAGGCCGGTGGCAAAAGGATCCAGCGTGCCCGTATGCCCCGCTTTTTGTGCCTTATAGAGCCGTTTGATGCGTTGCACCACTGCGTTAGCGCTCACGCCAGCGGGTTTATCCACCAGCACCACTCCCGAAATAGGGTTTCCCCGACGTTTTCGCGTCATTTGTGCTCCAAAGTGATTAACCCCCATGGCCCGCGGTGCAATGGATCTATTCTCAACAAAGCTTTAAGACCAATTTCCGGCGATTTTATTAAGGAACGCTTTGAATTTACCCCTCTGCTTGGCCTTGCGGCCTTGACATAGGGGCAAAAAACGGCATTGAAATCAGCCCCCTACTGCTTGTTCAGCGCCTTGGCAATCAGCGCGTCAATTTCGCTGGCTTTTTCCGGCACATCATCATAAAAGAAACGCAGTTCAGGAGTCAGGCGCAGGCGTAATTGCTTGCCCAGCGCGGAACGGAGAAACCCCTTGGCTTTGTCAAAACCTTGCAGGGCTTCGGCCACTTCCGGGCTGTCCTGAGTGGCACCTAGCTTGTTGAAGTACACCTTGCATACGCTCAGGTCTTTGGAGACGCGGCATTCAGTGATGGTCACCCCCTGCAGGCGCGGGTCTTTGACCTCGCGCTGCAGCAAGGTGGCCAGAATACGCTGAATCTCCGCAGCCACCCGGTCGGTGCGACTAAAAGAGGGTTCATTGTCAAATTCGAACATCAGTCCAATGTCCTCTTCACTTCTACCCGATCGAAGCATTCGATCAGATCACCGATGCGCACGTCATTGTAGTCCTTCACGCCGATACCGCACTCCATGCCCTGGCGTACTTCCTGGACATCTTCCTTGTAACGGCGCAGGGACTCCAGCTCACCCGTAAAGATGACGGTGTTGTCGCGCAGCACGCGGATCGGATTGTTGCGCCGCACCACACCCTCTATCACCATACAGCCGGCAATGGCGCCGAACTTGGGCGAGCGGAATACATCGCGCACCTCGGCAATGCCGATGATCTCTTCCTTGAACTCTGGCGCCATCTTGCCCTCGATGGCGCGCTTAATGGTATCCACCGCATCGTAGATGACCGAGAAGTAGTGTACATCCACATCTTCCTGCTCGATCAGCTTGCGGGCGGTGGCATCAGCACGCACATTGAAGCCGATAATGATGGCGTTGGTGGCCATGGCCAGGTTTACATCGGTCTCGGTAATGGCACCCACGCCGGCGGAGACGATATTGACCTGAACTTCTTCAGTGGAGAGTTTGGTGAGCGACTCACGCAACGCTTCCAGAGAGCCCTGTACATCGGTCTTGAGGACGACATTGATCTCTTCGATCTCATCCTGACCCATGCGGTTGAACATGGCATCCAGTTTGGCTTTCTGCTGGCGTTTGATCTGTGCTTCACGGATCTTCTCTTTGCGGTGTTCGGCCACTTCCTTGGCCTTGCGCTCATTGGGCACCACCAGCATCTCGTCACCGGCCGCCGGCACACCGGAAAGGCCGAGAATTTCTACGGGTATGGAGGGTGTGGCCTCTTTGACCTGCTTACCCAGGTCGTTGATCATGGCGCGCACGCGGCCATACTCGGTGCCACACAACGCCATATCGCCTTTTTTAAGCGTACCGGCCTGCACCAACACAGTGGCCACCGGCCCTCTTCCCTTCTCCAGACGGGATTCCAGCACCACGCCTTTGGCAGGGCCCTTGTAGGGCGCTTTCAATTCCAGGATTTCGGCGATCAGCAGGATGTTTTCCAGCAGATCGTCCACCCCTTCACCCGTTTTAGCGGAGACTCTCACGAAAGGCACATCGCCGCCCCACTCTTCCGGCACCACTTCATGCTGGACCAGCTCCTGCATGACGCGATCGGGGTTGGCGGTTTCCTTGTCGATTTTGTTGATCGCCACGATCATGGCCACACCGGCGGATTTAGCGTGCTGGATGGCCTCCACGGTCTGGGGCATGACCCCGTCATCCGCAGCCACGACGATAATGGCCACATCGGTCACCTTGGCACCACGGGCTCGCATGGCAGTAAACGCCTCGTGCCCCGGCGTATCGATAAAGGTGATCTTACCATTCGGCAGGTCCACACTGTAGGCACCGATGTGCTGGGTGATGCCGCCGGCTTCCTTAGCGGCTACGCGGCTGCTGCGAATATAGTCCAACAGGCTGGTCTTACCATGATCCACATGGCCCATGATGGTGACCACCGGTGGACGGGGGCGGACATCCGTATAGAGGCTTTCCACCTCTTCGATGACCTGCTCTTCCAGTGCGGACTCGGATACGGTAACCGGCTTATGGCCGAACTCTTCCACGATCAGCACGGCAGTATCCTGGTCAATGGACTGGTTGATGGTGGCCATCTCCCCCATCATCATCAGCTTTTTGATCACCTCACCCGCTTTGACCGCCATACGCTCGGCCAGCTCGCCCACGGTAATGGTCTCAGCAATCTTGACCTCGCGCACCACCGGCTGGGACGGCTTCTTGAAGCCATGCACATTTTTAACCTTGACAACCTTCTTCGGCTCAACCGGTTTGGGTTTGTTTTTCAGTGTGGGGTTGACCACCTCTGCGGTACGGTCATCTTCCACCAGGGCATCATCCAACAGACCTTTTTTCTTCTTGCCAGGTTTCTTTTTGCTTTTGGATTTTTTGGATTTTTCCTTGAGCTTTTCCAGCGCCTTGGCGTCTTCTTCCAACTCTTTTTTGATCTTTTCAGCCTCATCCTCAACCTTTTTGGGCTCGGCTTTTTTGCTAGCCGGCTCGGATTTGGCTTTGGTCGCCTCCTCGGCGGCTTTTTTAGCGGCCTCTTCAGCCAGGCGCTTTTCTTCTTCTGCCTTGCGCTGGGCCAACAGTTCCGCCTCACGCCGGGCACGGGCTTCAGCCTCTGCCTTCAGGCGGGCTTCTTCTTCGGCGCGACGCTTGGCTTCTTCCTCTGCCTGTTTTTCTTCAATGACGGAACGCTTGATATAGGTGCGCTTTTTGCGCACTTCCACATTCACCTTGCGCTTGCCGCCTAAGCTGAGCGTTTTGACCTCTTTACGCTTGAGGGTGACCTTCTTCGGCGCCTCAGCCTCATCGCCGTGCTTCTTTTTCAGAAACGCCAGCAGCTGTTGCTTTTCTTCATTGGTGATGGCGTCCTGGGGCGTTTTACCTTTGATCCCGGCGGCATCCAGCTGCTGAATCAGCTTTTCAACAGAAAGGTCCAATAGTGTTGCGAATTTCTCTACGGTTGTTTTATCTGCCATATCTGGCCCCTCCTTTCTGTTTATTCAAACCACGGCGCACGGGCTTTCATGATCAGCTCCGCAGCTTTCTGCTCATCCAGGCCGGTCATCTCTACCAACTCGTCGCTACTCATCTCCGCCAGGTCTTCCTGGGTGATAACGCCCTGGGCGGCCAACTGATAAGCCAGCTCTTCCGGCATCCCTTCCAGGTTGAGCAGATCTTGCGCCGGCTGCGCTGTTTCACGCATTTCCTCTTCCGCAATGGCCTTGGTCAGCAGGGCGTCTTTGGCCCGCTGCTTCAGTTCGCTGATCAATGCTTCATCAAAGCCTTCAATCTCCAACATTTCCGCTGCGGGCACATAGGCCACCTCCTCCAATGAGGAGAAGCCCTCTTCCACCAAGACCTGGGCCAGGTCTTCATCCACCCCCAGGCTTTCGCTAAAGAGGTCGATCAGCTTTCGGGCTTCGTTTTCATGTTTGGCCTGCATTTCTGAGGCAGACATGACATTCAGCTCCCAGCCGGTCAGCTCTGAGGCCAGACGCACATTCTGCCCATTTTTGCCGATGGCCTGGGACAATTGTTCATCTTCTACAGCCAGATCCATGCTGTGTTTGTCTTCATCTACCACGATGGAGACGATTTCAGCAGGCGCCATGGCGTTGATCACATACTGTGCGTCGTTTTCATCCCACTGAATGACATCGATACGCTCGCCATTGAGCTCGTTGCTCACCGCATTAACGCGGCCACCACGCATACCGATACAGGCGCCGACGGGATCCAGACGGGGATCATTGGAGCGCACGGCAATTTTGGCCCGGATGCCCGGGTCACGGGCTGCGCCCATAATGTCGATCAGGCCTTCGTTGATTTCCGGCACTTCAATCTTGAACAACTCGATCAAAAACTCATTACATGTACGCGAGCACTGCAACAGCGGGCCGCGGGGACGATATTCCACATTTTGCAGATAGGCCCGCGCCCGCTCCCCTATGCGGAAATGCTCCCGGGGAATGACCTGGCTGCGAGGGATGATGGCTTCCACATTGTCGCCCAAATCCAGAATAATGTCGCCCCGATCCACCCGTTTAACCAGGCCGGAGACGATTTCACCCACCCGTTGCTGGTAGTCCTCGACAATCTTTTTGCGCTCCGCTTCGCGTACCTTCTGAATAATCACTTGCTTTGCGGTCTGAGCGCCGATGCGCCCAAACGCAACGGACTCGATAGGCTCTTCAATAATATCGCCCACCTGAATATGGGGGTCGCGCTGCTGGGCCTCGCTCAAGCGCATGTACCAGCCTTCATGGTCTTCCACTTCCGCATCGTCATCGATCACTTCCCAGATACGGAAGGTTTCATATTCACCCGTGTCGCGGTTGATCTTGACGCGCGCGTTGATCTGGTCATGATGTTTTTTCCGTGTCGCGGTCGCCAGCGCTGCTTCAATGGCATCGAAAATGACTTCGCGGTCTACGCCCTTTTCATTGGACATGATCTCAACAATCTGCAGGATTTCCTTATTCTTGCTCATGGCAAACCTCTTGTCTCAAAACTGTGGAACCAGATTGGCTTTGTCGATTTCCTCAAAGGGGATGGCATACACTTCCCCATCCACTTCCATTTCGATGCCATCGGCGGTGATATTGATCAGCGGGCCTTTGAATTTACGCCGCCCCATAATGGGATCCAGAGTGCGCACGGCAATCATTTCACCTTTGTAGCGTTCAAAGTGCGCCGGGTTCATCAGCGGGCGATCCAGCCCGGGAGAGGAGATCTCCAGGTTGTAAGCCCCGCTAATAGGGTCCTCCACATCCAGAATGCCGCTGACCTCATGGCTGACTTCCGCACAGTCATCCACGGTGATCCCTTGGGGTTTGTCGATATAGATACGCAAGGTGGCATGACCGCTGACCGGCAGGTATTCGCAGCCCCAGAACTCGCAGCCCATATCTTCTATGATGGGCCTGACCATCTGTTCAATTTTCTTTTCCAGCTTTTCAGCCATGGTTATCCAGTTTCCCTTTAACAAAAAACCCCGTAAAAACGGGGTTTATCACTCCGCCCTGTTATGAACGCCTATCCACAACAGGGGCGCCCCCAACGACAGGGAAAGCGCTTAAAATCAATTTGCTAACTTTACAAAGATCAGCGACTATTGTCAAGGTAAAACTAACCGGCTCTCACAGTGGTAAAGGGCGCTTTGCTGCCCACTTTGCCACTGTTGCTGCCATGACAGAAATCAAAACTACTTTTGCATAAACTGCTCAAGAATTTGTGGATTTTCCAGGGTGGAGGTATCCTGTGTAATCCTCTCGCCCCTGGCAATGGCACGCAACAGGCGGCGCATGATCTTACCGGAACGGGTCTTGGGCAGATTACTGCCAAAGCGAATATCATCCGGCTTGGCGATGGGGCCGATTTCCTTGGCCACCCAATTGCGCAATGTTTGCACCAGCGCATCCCGTTGCGAACCTGTGGGTATTTCCCCTTTGAGCACGACGAAGGCCACAATGGCTTCGCCCTTCACCTCGTGGGGCCGACCAACCACTGCGGCCTCAGCCACCTGTTCATGGGCCACCAGGGCAGATTCAATTTCCATGGTACCTAAGCGATGGCCGGAGACATTGAGCACATCATCGATACGCCCCATGATCCAGAAATAGCCGTCCTCATCCCGCCGCGCGGAGTCTCCCGCCACATAGTAGCGGTTGTTGAATTTGGCCCAATAGGTGTCCACATAACGCTGATCATCTCCCCAGACGGTGCGTAGCATGGAGGGCCATGGTTTGCGGATCACCAGATAGCCCCCGTTGCCATGGGGAATCTCATTGCCGGCTTCATCCACCACCGCCGCATCAATGCCGGGCAGCGGCAGCGTGCAGGAGCCCGGTTTCAAAGGGGTGATGCCAGGCAGTGGGGCGATCATGTGGGCGCCGGTTTCTGTCTGCCACCAGGTGTCCACAATGGGGCAACGCTCCTTGCCAATTACCCGGTAATACCACATCCAGGCTTCCGGGTTGATGGGCTCCCCTACGGTGCCCAACAGACGCAGCTTGCTCAAATCGTACTGGTTAGGTATCTCATCACCGAATTTCATCAAGGCGCGAATCGCCGTAGGGGCGGTATAAAACACCGTCACCCCATGGCGTTCACACATCTGCCAGAAACGACCCGCATCAGGATAGGTGGGCACGCCCTCGAACATGACGATGGTCTTGCCCAGCGCCAGCGGCCCATAGGCCACATAGGTATGACCGGTAATCCATCCCACATCGGCGGTACACCAGAAAATATCTTCATCCTTCAGGTCGAACACCCATTCATTGGTGATGATGGCGTTGAGCAGATAGCCACCACTGCTGTGCTGGATACCTTTAGGCTTGCCTGTGGAGCCGGAGGTGTAGAGCAAAAAGAGCGGGTGCTCACTATCGACCATGACGGGATCGCAGTAGTCGGGCATGCCCCGCTCCGCCTCATGCCACCACAGATCCCGCGTCGCTTTCATTTCCACGGCTTCGCCGGTGTGCTGATAGACCACCACCTTTTCCACACAGTGACCGCCTGATTCCAGCGCCTGATCCACCGCCGCTTTCAACGGCACCACTTTGCCACCGCGGCGACCGCCATCGGCCGTGATCACCACCTTGGCGCCGGCATCATGAATACGATCTTTGAGTGCCTCGGCGGAAAAGCCGCCAAAAACCACCGAATGGATGGCGCCGATTCGGGCGCAGGCCTGCATGGCAATCACCGCTTGAGGAATCATGGGCATATAGATGATCACCCGATCGCCCGTTTGCACACCCAGGTTTTTCAGGGCATTGGCAAAACGCCCGACCTCATCGAACAGTTCTTTATAGGTATAGGTGGTAACATCCCCCGCATCACTCTCGAAAATAATGGCGGTTTTCTCTTCCCGCTCCGCCAGATGCCGATCCAGGCAGTTGTAGGACACATTCAATTGGCCATCACTAAACCAGCGATAATGGGGCGCGTTACTGTCGTCCAGCGTGACGGTGAAGGGGGTGTGCCAGCTGATCTTTTCCCGCGCCAAATCGGCCCAAAATCCCACATGGTCGGATGCGGCTTTTTCCATCATGCGCTGGTAGTCTTCCGCTTTGACATTGGCCTGAGCACTGAACTCGGCTGGAGGAGGAAAGACCCGCGCTTCGTGTAGGATGGATTCGATCTGATCAGACATGGCACAATCTCCTGATGAATTTACCTTGCAAATGGCACTTTAATTGGCGGGATAAATGATTTCAAGCGGAATTTTTTGTCCGGCAATCCCTTCCAGCAGGGCATCCTCCGGCAGGATGCGAAAGGCATCGCCTAATTTTAGTTGTCCACAGGCACTGGACGTTTCCATTTCGATGACCACCGGCATGCCATCGGGACGATGGTAGTTTTCCAACAGAATCCGTAAGGCTTTGAGCCCACTGTCGGTTGCCTGTTGGCCATTCATGCGCAGTTTTAGGCCGCGGGCCCGTTCCATGCGGGCCTCAGCCAGGGGTTTGATGGCCTTGGCATCGATCTTGATTCCCCCATTGAAATTGTCTTCGGCCACTTCACCCTCCACCATGATAATGGCATCCTCGACGATCAGATCCCGCACTTGCGCATAGAGCTTGGGACCGATGACCACCTCAAGCCGCGCGCTTTTATCATCCAGCTGCACGAAGGCCATGGGCTCACCGCTGCGTGTACGCTTGCGGCGCACATTCACGATCAGACCGGCGGCGGTTTGCTGCTGGAAACGCGCTGGCTTCAACTCGCGTAACGGCTTGCCCACCAGCTTTTTCAATTCGGCGGCATAGATATCGATGGGATGGCCTGAAATATAGAGCCCTAAGGTTTCCTTTTCCCCCTGCAGACGCTGTTTTTGCGCCATTTCAGGCACATCGGCCAGCTGATGTGTCTCACCGTCGGCCACCAGACCACCGAACAGATCCGCCTGACCGACGGACAGGGTCTGATGATACTGTTGTGCCAGTTGAAAGGCGCGGCTAAGAGAACTGAGCATGGCCTGGCGGTTATCGTGCAGGCTGTCCATGGCGCCGGATTTAATCAGCGCTTCAATGACGCGGCGGTTGACCTTTTTGTCCACCCGCTTGACAAAATCGAATAGATCCTGGAAAGGGCCGTTTTCCGCCCGCTCTTGCATCACCCCTTCCAGGGCGGCCGCCCCCACACCCTTGATGGCACCTAAGCCGTATAAAATCTGCCGCTCACCATGGGGTTTGAACTGAATGTCGCAGCGGTTGATGTCAGGCGGCAGAATCGCCAATCCCATGGAGATGCACTCATTGATCATGTGCACCACTTTATCGGTGTTGTCCATGTCCGATGAGAGCTGCGCTGCCATGAATTGGGCCGGATAGTGGGTTTTAAGCCAGGCGGACTGGTATGACACCAAAGCATAGGCGGCGGAGTGGGACTTATTGAAGCCGTATCCGGCAAATTTCTCCACCAGGTCGAAGATCTTCATCGCCAGATCCGCATCGACACCTTTCTTAATGGCGCCCTGGCGGAAGACCTCCCGCTGTTTAGCCATCTCTTCCGGTTTCTTTTTACCCATGGCGCGACGGAGCAAATCCGCACCCCCCAGGGTGTAGCCGGCCAGCACCTGGGCGATCTGCATCACCTGCTCCTGGTAGAGGATAACGCCATAGGTAGGTTCCAAAATCGGTTTGAGCCACTCATGCTGGTAATTGGGGTCGGGGTAAGACACCTTTTCTTTGCCGTGCTTACGGGCGATAAAGTTGTCCACCATCCCCGATTCCAAAGGCCCAGGGCGGAACAGGGCCACCAAGGCGATGATATCTTCAAAGCAGTCCGGCTTCAGCCGCCGGATCAAGTCCTGCATGCCCGCAGATTCCAACTGGAAAACCCCGGTGGTGCGGCCGGTTTTGATCAGCTCAAAAGTGGCCTCATCATCCAATGGAATACGGGCGATGTCCACATAGCCTTCATCCCCCGGCTGTTTGTCCCGGTTAATATGCGCCAGCGCCCAATCGATGATGGTTAAGGTGCGCAGGCCAAGGAAGTCGAACTTGACCAGGCCGATGGTCTCCACATCATTCTTATCCAACTGGGTCACGACGCCAGCGCCGTCCGGCTCCGCCAGCAGTGGACAGAAGGTCTCTAAGGGTTTGGGGGCAATAACCACCCCACCGGCATGCTTGCCCGTGTTGCGCACAGTCCCTTCCAAACGCAGGGCCAGATCCAGCAGCTCGCGCACATCCTCCTCTTCCTCATAGCGCTTTTGCAAATCCGGTTCTTGCGCCAGGGCTTTTTTCAGCGTAATGCCCAGCTCATTGGGAATCAGCTTGGCCACGCCATCCACCATACCGTAAGGATGACCCAGCACTCGCCCCACATCCCGCACCACCGCTTTTGCCGCCATGGTACCGAAGGTGACGATCTGAGAAACATGATCCCGCCCGTAATGACGGGCAACATAGTCGATGACCTCATCCCGTCGCTCCATGCAGAAGTCCACATCAAAGTCCGGCATGGAAACCCGCTCCGGGTTGAGGAAGCGCTCAAACAGCAGGTCATATTCAATGGGATCCAGATCGGTGATCTTAAGGGAGTAGGCCACCAGGGAACCGGCCCCGGAACCCCGCCCCGGGCCAACCGGAATACCCTGATCTTTGGCCCACTGGATAAAGTCGGCAACAATCAGGAAGTAGCCGGGAAAGCCCATCTGGATAATGATGTCCAGCTCAAACTTGAGCCGGTCGTAATACTGCTGTTTTTTCTCCTCAAAGGCCGCTTCCGGCAAATGGCCGAAGAGAAACTGCAACCGCTCATCCAACCCCTGCTGACACACCTGGATGAAATATGCATCCATGCTCATGCCCTCAGGGATAGGGAAATCCGGTAGGAAATATTCGCCCAGATGCAATTGCACATTGCAACGGCGGGCGATCTCACAACTATTTTCAATGGCGCCGGGCAGATCGCTGAACAACTGCGCCATCTCGTCTTGACTGCGCAGATACTGCTGAGGGCTATAGCGTTTGGGTCGACTGCCATCCTCCAGCACATGGCCTGTGTGGATGCAGGTGCGCACTTCATGGGCCTCGAAATCCTCTTCCGTGGCAAAACGCACATCATTGGTGGCCACGGCGGGAATGTCATACTGTTCAATGACTTGGGCACCGTTTTGAATGTATTGTCTCTCCCCCTCCCGGCCGGTGCGCACAAACTCCAGATACACCCGTCCCGCAAAATGCTGCAACCACCAGGCCACCTTTAGCGCCACCTGATCCGTCTTACCCTCTGCCAACGGTTGTGCCAGCTCCCCTTGAGGGCCCAACAGGGCAATCAGCCCTTCACTATGGGCTGCCAACCAGTCACGCTTAACCACCGGCACCATCTCATGGCCCACCAGTTGCTGTCCTTCAAGATAGCTGGCGGAAATCAGGTGGGATAAATTGAGATATCCAATGTTGTTCATGCACAGTAGGGTGACCCGGCTGGGGCCATCGGCACTGTGATCATTTTCCAGCCAGATATCCGCGCCGATAATCGGCTTGATACCCGCGGAAACCGCCGCCTGATAGAACTTGACTAAAGCAAATAAATTACCCTGATCGGTCAGCGCCACCGCAACCTGGCCGTCCGCCTTGGCCTGCTCTATCAACTGTTTGACCTTCAGGGTGCCATCAACAATGGAGTACTCACTGTGAACATGCAGATGTACGAATGACATGGTGATAAAGCCGAACCGGATAGAATAAAGCGCATTCTATCATTCCAGCTTGAACGAACATGCTGCCATTTCTTCCTGAACAGCCCATACGGTTTCCGCCAACCCATCAGGCCCTGTCTGAACCCAATGGCCTTTTGGCCGCCGGCGGTGCTCTAACGTCCGAATGGTTGCTGGCAGCCTATCGGCGTGGCATTTTTCCCTGGTATTCACCCGGTGAACCCATTCTATGGTGGAGTCCTGATCCGCGCTGTGTGCTGCCGGTGGATCAGGTGCACATCTCCCGCAGCCTGCGCAAAACCATGAAAAAACCGCACTGGTCTGTGCGTTTCGATACCGCTTTTGCCCAGGTGATCCGCCTGTGTGCCCAAACGCCCCGCCGTGGCCAGGATGGCACCTGGATCGATCAGGCCATGGTGGAGGCCTACAGCGCCCTGCATCAGATGGGCTATGCCCACTCCGTTGAGGTATTTTGGCATGATGAGCTGGTTGGGGGGCTGTATGGGGTGCAAATCGGGCGCATGTTCTTTGGCGAGTCCATGTTCAGCCTGCGACCGGATGCCTCCAAGATCGCCCTGGTGCATTTGTGTCATCAGTTGCAACAGTGGGGGTTTGAGTTCATTGACTGTCAGGTGGAAACCGCCCATTTACGGCGCATGGGCGCTGTTCTGCTTTCCCGTCATGAATTTGAGCACGCCCTGCAACGGCTGCTACACGTTCCTTTTGCGCAACAAAAATGGACTGATGGCCAGAATAGCTCGCTAAATGCTTGTTTTTAACCACATCCAGCGTATAATTCGCCCCAGTCAAATAAGTCTATGCAAGGAATCTAAGCAGTTATGGCAAAAGAAGACGTCATTGAGTTTGAAGGGGTAGTCAAAGATGTGCTGCCCAACACCATGTTCCGGGTAGAGCTGGACAACGGCCATGAAGTGCTGGCGCATATTTCCGGACGCATGCGTAAGCACTATATCCGTATTCTGGAAGGCGACCGCGTTAAGGTGGAACTGACTCCCTACGACCTGACCCGCGGGCGCATTGTCTATCGCGAAAAGTGATTGATCCCTGCACCTAACAATACTAACTTTTTCAAAATTCACCCACATATTATTAATTAAAAAGCACCAGCTCTGCAGAGCTGGTGCTTTTTAATAATGTCTTAATTGACAGCTTAGCTTTTATAAGCAGATAAAACTTTTTCCAATTCTACCATCATTGCTGTTAAACGCTCAGACAGAGAAGAAAGCTTTTCAACTTCCTCTGCGTTGGAGGAAGACAAGGATTTAATTTCTTTGATCTGGGTCAACATATCCTGAATACGCTGACCACTTTGCTCATAACTTTTTACCATATCACTGACCTTGGCAATAGCCTCTTCCATCATATCTACACTGTGAGAAATTTCCTTTTTCACGGATGCTGCTTGACTGGATAGACTATTAATTGCAGATGCATTATCCGAGACAGCCTCACTAGTATCTGTGATCGACTGAACAATCGCACCTATGGTCTGGTCAATCTCGACCAAGGAGCGCTGGGTACGTTCCGCCAACTGGCGCACCTCTTCTGACACAACCGCAAAGCCTCGACCATGTTCACCAGCGCGTGCCGCCTCAATGGCTGCATTCAGCGCTAATAGGTTGGTTTGTTCTGCTATATCATGAATGACATCCAAGACGCCTTTTACCTGTTGTGCATCATCCTTGAGGGCAATCAGACGCTTAGACAACTCATTTTCCAGTTTTGCTCGTGTATCAATATCCTGGCTTAAAGAAACTAATAATCCACTGGCATTTTTTAGATTTTCTTCGGAGTCCTTAAGGTTTGATACAGTGTTTTTAGCATTATTAATTTCAGTGGTAAATATGGATTGAATATTAGCGCCCTGCTGACTAACTTCTTCTACAATTTTAGCTTCCTGTTCCACCTTTTGCAAAATATGCTGGGCGGCGCCATCCACTTTTTCCGCAATTTGCGTATTTTCTCGGCTGGTATCCTTAACCCGGTTAACCGTATCTTGAACCTTCTCAATAAATGAGTTTATAAAACCCATTACTCGACCAAACTCATCTTTGCGTGAGGCATCCAGCCGAATGGTTAAATCTCCTTCTCCATGGGCCAGATCCCGGACATGCTTCTCCAACTCCCCAATAGTCTTAAACAAAACGAACCTTAACAGCAGCAAAATTGTCGGCACAATCAGGACCAACAGTACCAAAACAATTAAGCCAATCTGCATACCTAAATCATAAGCAGGTTCTGTTGCCTCATCCACCTGTTTTTCAGCCACCACAACCCAGGGCACACCAAACACATCCAGTTTTTGGGCCACTCTGATAACATCATTTTTCAGATAGTTCTGGGAAAACTCCACTCCAGATGTTTGTGCTCCTTTTATAATCTTATCAATTAAAGGTGAGTGGACTTCCAAAACACCAATGGTGGTGCCAAGCTGTTGGACTAATGGGTGATCTACGTCTTGGTAAAAGCGAGCATTATTGCGCATAGTATAATCTGGACCAACCAGATAGGCCTCACCTGTCTTTCCGAGCCCAGCTTCTTGATACTTTCCACCAAAATGCATAATTTCATTAATTACCTCTATCGGCATTTGAAATACTAATACACCTTTCTTTTTCCCATCAACATAAATGGGTGTTGCAATAAAAGATGCCGGCAGATTATAACTGGGCTCATAAGGATAGAAGTCTTCGAAAGCAACTTCCTCTTTGTTTAAATTGATCGCCTTGCGATAAACCTTGGCCAAACCACTATCGGCATAAGGACCATTCATTAAGTTGGTAGCAAAATCCTTTTCTTTAAAAGTTGTATAAACAACATTGCCTTGCAAATCAACTAAAAATATATCATAAAGGAAGGGAAAATTTTTCTAAAAGCTTATCAAAGGCAGGGTGATATGTTTTATGAGCTCTCATATATAGGCTGTCATATTTTGGGTAGTAGATCAGCTCATCCTTTTTCCCTATTTCATGTGGATTATTTACTATGAAAATATACTGAGCAATGATTCCATTAATATCTTTAGGTATATATTCATCAATCGGCCTGGGTCCAGATGTACCTACAGCAGTATAATTTACTTTGTTTAAATATTCAGTTGTATAATTTTTTTTCATCTCCTCTATTATGGTATTGACTGGCAAATCAATCTCATTCGCTAATTCATAGAACCCCTCGGTAAAGTGCTTCAAGGCCATCTTAGTGCCTACCTGAGCGGCGGTGGCCACAAGCAGCCCATCTAAATAGGAAAAATATGCATCTATTTCACTATACTTTGCTTGCCCAAGACCTTTTAATTTATCAATATCACTCTCCAGTAAAGCATTATATGATTGCTTGACAGAAATAAATGTAATCATTCCTATGCTAAGTAGCAGAATAGACATCACCATAATGGTGACCTTCGTTTTGATACTCATATTGAGTCTCCTTTCTATGCATTCTGATTTTAAGTTGTCCTATTTAGAATCGTAGCAAAAGAGTGTTATAACTTTACGCAAGTGAGCAAGAGTCATGCCATAAACCATGCTACTTTGTCATGGGTGGGTTGATTGTCTATGTGCGGATGCTATCTGTTTGTCAGCGGCACTAAGCAAATGTATTCAATACCTAAGGCTTACAAGATAGATAGATCAGGTTAGGATGGGATTGGGCCGTGACAGCCCATGCCGACGGTACCAATAGAAGATTTAATTATGGCCGATATATATTTATAGCCTGCCACCGGTATGACCGGTGGTGGGCAAGGCAGATTGCACCATTTAAGTGCAGGTCGGATTGTAGGTGGGCACCACTTGAATCTCTTCGATTGATTTGGGGTTGCACACCTTATATTCCGGCATCTGATCAAATTGCAGATAGCGGTAGATCTCACCGGCCATGGCG
>DQVN01000015.1 GCA_015661715.1 Sulfurivirga caldicuralii | reverse complement strand
CGTATTCGCCAGGCTATGGCGGATACGCCCATTGAACTGGATGATGGGCAGTTACTGGAGGTGACCATCAGTATTGGTGGGGTCAGTATTGATAGGGCGGGCATGGATGCTCCGGCGCAGCAGTGGATTGAACAGGCGGACAACAATCTCTATGCGGCTAAACGCGGCGGTCGAAATCGGGTGGTGATCACGCCGTTTCAGTGGGCGGACACAACGGATGGGCATTGACGATTCGACAAAACAGCTCTGCGGTTTTCAAGGTATCGTATAGGGCACAGTGGGCCTGCTTCTGATCCCATTCGATGCCGGCTGCTTTGACCGCTTTGGCCAGCACTGTTTCGCCGTAGATCAGCCCGGAAAGGGTAACGGTATCGAAGGTGCTGAATTGGTGGAAAGGACTTTTGACCTGGGTACGTTCTGCGGCGGCGCGGATAAACCCCAGGTCAAAAAAGGCATTGTGGCCAACTAAAATGGCGCGAGTACAGCCGGTTGCTTTGACCTCCCGATGAATGGGTTGAAACAGCTTCTCCAGGGCATGGCGCTCTTCGATTGCCCCACGGAAAGGGTGAAACGGATCCGCAATGCCGTTGAACTTCAGGGCCTCCTGGCTGATTTCGGCCCCCTCAAAGGGCAGGATATCCACCACAATGCTGTCGGCAACATAAAGCTCGCCCGTTTCCTTATCCATGCGCAGGATACAGGCGGCCGCCTGCAGCAGCGCACTGCGTTGCGCATCGAAGCCGGCCGTTTCCACATCCACCACCACGGGCAGAAAGCCACGAAAGCGTTTGTTGATCTGTTTGATGCAACTCATGGATTGGCGCCTGCACAGATGGTTTTACGATAGACACGGGATGCGCGCTGGGCATTGTACAGGCGCTGGCGCGGTGCTGGCAGATCTTGTGGAGCAATTTCCTCGAAGCCGTGCTGGCTGAACCAGTGTTGTGTCTGGGTGGTGAGCAGATAGAGTTGGTGCAGGTTGAGACTGCAAGCGCGCTGCTCAATCGCCGATAGCAGCTCGCCGCCAATGCCTTGATTGCGATACTGGGGATCAATGGCAAAACAGGCGACCTCGGCGCTGTTCTCATCCAGTGGGTAGAGGGCAGCACAGCCGATAATGCGGCTGTCCCGTACCACCACCAGAAAGTTGGCAATTTCCGCTTCCAGTTTTTCCCGATCTCGACGAACCAGAATGCCCTGCTGTTCCAGCGGTTCGATCAACGCCAAAATGCCGCCCACATCGTCAATGGTGGCCTGGCGGATTTCATGGTATTGGTCAGCAAAAATCAGGCTGCCCACCCCATCCAGGGTAAACAGCTCTTTGAGCAAAACCCCTTCGCTTTGGGCATTGAGCAGGTGGATGCGGCGCACCGCACCGGTCACCTCACTGAGCTTGGGCAGTAACCAGTGTTGATGCTGTAAATTGCGCAACGCACGGGCATTGAGCTGGCGTGGCAGGTCGGGCAGCTCATTTTGCGGCAGCAGAATAATCAACTTGTCGGCACGTAGAGCGCTGGCCACGCTACAGGCCTGATCCAGGGCATTGAGGTTGAACAGCTCCCCGGTGAAAGAGGGGGTGACAGCGGTCAGCAGGGGGATCTGACCGATATCCACCGCCTTGCGCAGCGCCTCTATCTGTACCTTGCGCACCCGACCTGTGTGTTGGAAATCCACGCCCTGCAATACGCCCCGGGGTTGGGCAATGACCCAGTTGCCCTGAGTAATGAGCGGTGGCAAGGTGCGTTGTGCATCCAGGTTTACCCGGCAGGATGCCAGGGCTTGCAGACGGCTGGCGATGCGGCCGCTTTCTGCCGCCAGCAGGGGCAGGGCTTCCAGTGGGGTGATGCGCTGATGGGCAGAAAACTCGCTGTGGATACCGGCTTTTTCCAGCGCTTGGTTGAACTGCTGGCGCAGACCAGTGGCCAGTATCAGGCGGAGTCCCAAATGGTGTAACAGCAACAGGTCGTGCAAAGTGGCACGCAGACGCGGCCCGTCTGCGATCAGCTCGCTGGGCAGGTAGATGACACAGGTTTTGCCCCGGTGTCCAAGAATATAGGGGGATGCCTGCCTGAGGGCATCAATAAAGGAGTCATGCATGTGCATATCGGGCCAGCCATCCACTAAAATAAACAAATTATAGCGAATTTATATGAGGAGCCTCCGTTATGCCCCAGTATCGTTCCCGTACTTCGACCCATGGACGCAATATGGCCGGTGCCCGTGCTTTGTGGCGTGCCACCGGTATGAAAGGCGAGGATTTCGGCAAGCCGATTATTGCCGTGGCCAACTCTTTCACCCAGTTTGTGCCCGGCCACGTGCATCTGAAGGATATCGGCCAGTTGGTGGCCCGGGTGATTGAAGCAGCAGGCGGTGTGGCTAAAGAATTCAACACCATTGCCGTCGATGATGGCATCGCCATGGGGCATGACGGCATGCTCTACTCCCTGCCTTCCCGGGAGCTGATTGCCGACTCGGTTGAGTATATGGTCAATGCCCACTGTGCTGATGCCTTGGTGTGTATCTCCAACTGTGACAAGATTACCCCGGGTATGCTGTTGGCTGCCATGCGTTTGAACATTCCCACCATTTTTGTATCCGGTGGCCCAATGGAATCGGGCAAGACCGTATTGGGCGGTCAGGAGATCAAGTTGGATCTGGTGGATGCGATGGTCATGGCGGCAGATGATCACTGCACCGATGAGGTGGTCGAGCAAGTGGAGGAAAGCGCTTGTCCGACCTGTGGTTCCTGTTCCGGCATGTTTACCGCCAACTCGATGAACTGCCTGGTTGAAGCCCTAGGGTTGGGGCTACCGGGTAATGGCTCTATGCTGGCCACCCATCAGGATCGCCGCAAGCTATTTGAACGGGCGGGCCGACAGATCGTTGAGATTACCAAGCGCTACTACGAGCAGGACGACGATGCCGTGCTGCCGCGCAATATTGCCACCTTTGAGGCCTTTGAGAATGCCATGGCGCTGGATGTGGCCATGGGCGGCTCGACCAATACCGTCCTGCATCTGTTGGCGGTGGCTCAGG
>DQVN01000002.1 GCA_015661715.1 Sulfurivirga caldicuralii | reverse complement strand
GGCTGCTATGGGTGGTAATTTTATTTGTGGCCTTGACCGCCTTAGCCACGCTGGCGCTGTATGACAATGGCCGTCTGGCGCTGGTGTGGGGTGATTGGGTGGTGGAGATGTCCGCCACAATGGCGGTGGCGTTGGTGCTGGGTGTGCTGGTGGTGGGGTTCATCGGCATCCAATTGGTGCTGTGGTTATGGCGCTTGCCGCATCGCTGGCGGGAACGGCGGGCGTTGAAACGGCTGGCCCGTGCGGAAGCGGGCGTGGGCGCAGGCCTGTTGGCAGGTGAGCATGGCGATTGGAAGCGGGCCGAGCGTATGCTGATCAAAAGTGCCCGTTATTCTGACCAGGGGGTAATGAATTACCTGGCTGCGGCACGCATGGCCCACAACCAGGGGGCTTTTCAGCGTCGGGATCGCTATTTGGCTGAGGCCCGCGAGCGCTATCCTGAGCAGTATGCCACCATTGCCTTGGTGGAGGCGCGCTTACGCCGCCAGCAGGCGCCGGATCAGGCGCTGGCTATTCTGCAAGCCTTGATGGAGCAGGGAGAGGATACTCCGGCGGTGCTGGCGGAGTATGCGGATCTGTTAGCTGAACAGGGCCACTGGGCCGCGCTACGCGAGCTGATGCCAAAATTGGAAAAAAGCCGCGCGCTGGATAAAGACGCATTGAAAGCATTGCAGCGGCGCATGTGGATCGGGCTATTGCACCAGGCAGAGACGCTGGAGGCGTTGGAAAATATCTGGCACTATCTGGATGCGCAGTGGTGGCGGGATCCTGAAGTTTTGGCTACATACGTGGAAAGACGCCTGGCTTTAGGCGGCGATCAGGCGGGCTTGGCGGCGCTGATTGAGCAGGCGTTGAAAAAACACTGGGATGCCCGTTTGGTCTACCTCTATGGCTTAGTGGAAGAGGGGCCGGCCTTTGAGCGCTTGAAAGTCGTGGAAAAGTGGCTGAAAAAGCATCCCAAGGATGCGGTGGTATTGCTCACCGCTGGACGGCTGGCCTGCCGGGCCCAATTATGGGGACAGGCGCAGGCTTATTTGCGTGAAGCCCTCAATTTGAAGCCCTCGCTGGAAGGGTTCGCCACCTTGGCGCGTTGTTTGCAGGCGGAAGGGGACGATACCCAGGCGGCGTTAACCTATCAGGCCGCCGTGGAGGCTTTGGCTCCCGAATCGTTGATGCTGAAGCTGAAGGAAAACCATGGCGAAAAAGCGCAGGCGTAAGCAAGCTAAGCGATCAGGCGGGTTGATCGGCACCCTGCGCCAGCGTCTGCTTGCCCTGGCGCTGGCGGGTTTGCTGGGAGCGGGCTGGTATGCCCACGAGGTCTATGTGGCGCGTCCGGCCATGAGCTGGCAGGGGGTGCCGCAGAGTACGCTCGGCGGGCTGACCCACTGGAGTGCCCATGTGCTGCGCAATCCAGGCTTTATGCTGGCCTACTCGGAATGGAAGGCCGCGCCCCTGTGGGTCACTTATCGGCTGTATGTGCCTGAAAATGGCGGCTACCGGGTGGGCAAGCGCCCCCCTTTCCGTGCGGACTGGCGCACCCTGCGCCATATTACGCCGGATGACTACCGCAATAGCGGTTACAACCGCGGGCACATGGCGCCCAACTACGCCATCGCCAAGCTTTACGGTCGCGAAGCGCAGCGGGCCACCTTTCTGATGAGCAATATCGCCCCCCAGCGTAGCCGCTTGAATCAAAAACTATGGCAGCGGATTGAAGAGGCAGCCATGGATCATTTTGTCAAACTATTCCGTGAGCTATGGGTGGTTACCGGGCCGGTCTGGGATGAAAAGCCCCGTTATATGAAAACCGCCTGGATTGATGTGCCGGATGCCTTCTATAAGATTTTCATCGGTATTGACCGCGCCGGCCAGCCGCACGCCTTGGCGTTTATCGTGCCGCAGACGGTGCGGGGATATGAACCATTGAGCCGCTTTGTGGTCAGCATTGACCAGGTGGAGCAGCGCACCGGACTGGACTTTTTCTGGCGTCTGCCAGACGCGCAGGAAATCCGCCTGGAGCGGGCCTCTCAGCCCCAGGCGTTCAAACTTCACCGGGTTGACCGCCGCCGCCCGCGCTACTGAATTGACGGCTGCAGGCGGATAGGCACCCGGCGACTGCCCCAGTCGCCGGGTTGGTTGTCAAATACCCCAGCAATCGGATGGGCGCAGTAGCGGCACTGTCCGGACTCAATGGCCCAGTGGGTGATTTCATAACCCATCCGGCCGATGACCATCTGATGACAGTTGGGACAGTAAGTGCTTTGGCCCGCAGGATCCAGCACGTTGCCGGTATAGACATAGTGCAGGCCCGCTTCCATGGCGATTTGCCGCGCCCGATTCAGGCTTTCCGGCGGGGTGGGCGGCACATCCAGCATGCGGAAATCCGGATGGAAGGCGGTGAAATGCAAGGGCACATCTGCGCCCAGGTGATCCACAATCCAGCGCACCATCTTTTCCAGCTCCGCTGTGCTGTCGTTGTGGCCGGGGATCAGCAGGGTGGTCAGCTCCACCCAGCAGTCCGTTTCATTCACAGCGTACTCGATGGTATCCAGCACCGGTTGTAAATGTCCCCCCGTGAGTTTGCGGTAAAAGTCCTCGCTGAAGCCTTTGAGGTCGATATTGGCCGCATCCATCCATTTGAAAAACTCAATCCGGGGTTCCGGGTTGATATAGCCTGCGGTGACCGCCACATTCTTGATACCCCGCTGGCGGCAGGCTTTGGCGGTATCAATGGCGTATTCAAAGAAAATCACCGGATCATTGTAAGTATAGGCGACTGAACGACAGCCGGTGCGCACCGCCGCTTCCGCCAGGGCATTGGGCATGGCTTCATCCATGAGGCGATCCATGTCGCGGGCTTTGGACATATCCCAGTTCTGACAGTATTTGCAGGCCAGATTACACCCCGCGGTGCCGAAGGAGAGCACTGGCGTACCCGGGAGAAAGTGGTTCAGCGGTTTTTTCTCAATGGGGTCGATGACAAATCCACTGGAGCGGCCATAACTGGTCAACCACAGTTGGTCGTCCTGGCGCATGCGGATAAAGCAGAAACCACGCTGCCCCTCCCGCAGGGTGCACTCCCGTGGGCAGAGGTCGCATTGGATCAGATCGCCTTCCCAGTGCCAGTAGCCCACGGGAATCACGTGTGGATCCTGCGTGTCGATGCGTTCTTTGCTCATGATATTCACCTTGAATGGAAAAGGGTTTACACATATGTATAGTGTGGAATAAGAGGTTTACAAGGAGGGTCAGCAATGGAAAACATGCGTGTGCGTCCACCGGCGGTGGCGGGCGCCTTTTATCCGGCCAATGCCGATGAGATTGTGGCCATGATCGATCCGTGGCTGGCAGAGGATTTGCCAGTGCCGCGACAGGATCCCCCTCGGGTGCTGATTGTGCCCCATGCCGGGTATATCTATTCGGGTGCGGTGGCAGCCCGCGCCTTCAGCCTGTGGAAAAATGCGCCGCAGATTGAAACCGTGGTCGTCATTGGCCCCGCTCACCGGGTGCCTTTTTACGGTATTGCCACGGTGAGCGTGGATGCGCTGGCCACTCCGCTGGGGGTGGTGCCGGTGGATACCCGCCTGCGCGATGCGTTGGTGGCGCAGTTTGACTTTGTCGGCTATCTGGATGAGGCCCATGGGCCGGAGCATAGCTTAGAGGTGGAGCTGCCCTTTGTTCAGCGGGTGGTGCCGCAAGCCAAGGTGTTGCCATTGCTCAACGGTCAGGTGAGCACTGAAGAAGAAGCGGCTGTATGGGCGTGGCTGTGGCAGCAGAAAGGTGTGTATTTTGTCATCAGTTCCGATCTCTCCCACTACCACCCCTATGAAGAAGCGCGGCAGATTGATGCGGAAACGGCGCGTCTTATCGAGCAGGGCCGCTGGGATGCGCTCAATGGCGAACGGGCCTGCGGCTTCAAGGGCATTCAGGGGTTGTTGAAATTGGCCGAGCGCCATCCCCTGCAGATCGCCCGTCTGGCGCTGGTCAACTCCGGGGATACGGCCGGTCCGCGGGATCGGGTGGTGGGCTATGGCGCCTGGGCGATATGGGAAGGCATGACGCAATAAATGCGAGCTATCCGCCAGGCAAGCCTGCCGCAGCGCCCGTTGAATGGTAAAAAGGAGGGTCAATATGACCTTGAATGAACAGCATAAACACATTTTGTTACAAGTGGCCAAAGCCAGCATCGTGCATGGGTTTGATACGGGCATGCCCTTGAGGGGGCTGGTCAGTGAGGATCCACTGCTCAGCGCGCCGGGGGCGGCCTTTGTCACCCTGAATCGCTATGGGCAGTTGCGCGGCTGTATCGGCTCATTGCAGGCTTATCGTCCATTGATCGAGGATGTGGCGGACAACGCCTTTAAGGCGGCGTTTAGTGATCCGCGTTTTCCGCCGTTAAGCCGTGCCGAAACTGCGGGGTTGAGTGTGGAGGTCTCTGTGCTGACCCCCCCGACACCCATTGAGGAGTGCGACAGCCCGCATGCGCTGCTTCGCCAGTTGACCCCTTTTGAGGATGGTCTGATTATTGATGATGGAGTGCATCGGGCCACCTTCCTGCCGAGTGTGTGGGAGCAGTTGCCTAATCCGGAGGATTTTCTGCGCCAGCTGATGGCCAAGGCGGGCATGACTGCCTGGTCACCCTCGATGCGCTGCTGGCGCTATCACACCGTTAAGTTTGCCGCCCCGTGGGAGGCGATTGCGCCGCTGGCCACTGAGTTGGTGCAAAAGGTGGGTTAATGGATCAGGGACGCCCCTTGAGCCGTAAAGCGGCGGCGGGCGTCTTCCACCATGGGCCAGGGGCCACATAGATAGATTTCCCAAGCGGACAGCGTATCCATATCTTCCAGTACCGCGTCGGCCACCAGGCCGCATCGGCCCGGCCAGGTTTCTTCCGACAGCACCGGGATATAGGTCAGCCCGGGGTGGTTGGCCGCCCAAGTGCGCATGAGATCATCCTGGTACAGATCCGCCTGACTGCGTGCGCCCCAATAGAAACGGATCGGCTGGGCAAAGCCGTTTTGCAGCATGACTTCAAGATGGGCCTTGAAGGGCGCAAAGCCGGTGCCGCCGGCAACAAACAGCACAGGGTGATCTCCCTGGGGCGGGGGGTATTGTTGCTGCGGGGCGCTCAGTTGCAATGTGGCGCCTGCGGTGTGCTGAAACAGCCGGTTGTACCAGTCATCATGGGTGTGGCGGATATGCAGCTCAATGCGGCCAGCGGGGTTGGGGGCATTGGCAATGGAAAAGGGGCGTTTTTCATCCGCCAGTTCGATCAACAGGTAGTCCCCCGCCTGCCAGTGATAGGGCGCTTGCGGCGCCAGCCACAGCTGGGCGATGTCGTCAGTCAACCCGTTGATCGCTTCAAGGGTGGCGGGGGTGCTCATGGTGCCTCCTGGAACTCTGTCCACACGGGGGCGTGGTCAGAGGGTTTGCTCATGCCGCGGATGGTGTAGTCGATCCCGGCGTTGACCACGCGCGCATTGAGCGGCGCGGTGGCGAGAATATGGTCGATACGCAGGCCGCGCTTAGGCTCGCGCTCAAAACCGCGGGAGCGGTAGTCGAACCACGAGAAG
This sequence comes from Sulfurivirga caldicuralii, assembly GCA_015661715.1. GTDB lineage: Bacteria > Pseudomonadota > Gammaproteobacteria > Thiomicrospirales > Thiomicrospiraceae > Sulfurivirga > Sulfurivirga caldicuralii_A. The sequence continues at coordinate 2,979 of DQVN01000002.1, read as the reverse complement.
CAGTCGTCCACTTGAGGATGGGCGGTGCGGAAGGTGTCGAACAACCCCCAATCCAGCAAGGCCTTGAACCATTCCCGCTCCTCCGGCAAAAAGGAGGTCTTGCCTTGGCGCAACCAGCGCTTACGGTTGTCCTCGCCAATGCCAATGTCTTTATCTTCCGGGGCGACATTGAAGTCGCCCATGATAATCAGTGGCTGGTTGGGGTCGCACTCGCTTTCCAGATAGTCGAGCAGGTCGTGATAGAACTTTTCCTTAGCGGGGAATTTGATCGGGTGGTCGCGGTTCTCCCCTTGGGGAAAGTAACCGTTGATCACCCGTACCAATTCACCGGTGGGTGTGCGTATATCGGCAATGATCAGGCGCTTTTGCGCGTCTTCGTCGTCGTGGGCAAAGCCTTTGTATGTCTGTATGATCTCATAGGGCGGCGCCACCAGCAGCGCGACGCCATAGTGGGTCTTCTGGCCGTGGAAAACCGCCTGCCAGCCCAGCGCTTCCACCTCGGCTAGGGGAAAGTCGGCATCCTGCACCTTGGTTTCCTGCAGGCCCAGAATCTGGGGGCCAATGCGTTGTTGCACGGCGGCCAACTGATGCATGCGCTGGCGGATGGAGTTGACATTGAAGGCGCAGACTTTCATAACATGACCCTTTGCTACAATGCCGTGCATTATATAGCGGAGACTTTCCCATGAGCCATGTCTATCGTCTGAGTATCGCCTGCCCGGATCGGGTGGGCATTGTAGCGGCTGTGGCCAGCCACATCGCTGAGATGGGGGCCACGATCGTCGAGGCCAATCACCATACCGATACGGTCAACGGCTGGTTTTTCATGCGTCATGAGATTTTGGCCAGCTCCGTCCCCGGTGGTCTCGAAGCCTTCCGCAAGGGGTTTGCGCCCATTGCCGAGCGCTTTGCCATGCGCTGGCAGATCACCGACTCCGCCCAGCCAAAGCGTATTGCCCTGTTTGTCTCCAAGGAGGGGCACTGCATGGCGGATCTGCTGCACCGCTGGCATGAGGGGGATTTACCGGGCGAGATCGTCTGTGTCATCTCCAACCATGAAACCCTGCGTCAGCAGGCCCAATGGTATGGCCTGCCCTTCCACCATGTGCCGGTGACGGCTGAGAACAAGCCGCAGGCGTTTGCTCGCGCTTTTGAGTTGGTGGAAGAGTACGCGGTGGATGTGGTGGTGCTGGCGCGATATATGCAGATTCTGCCGCCGGCCATCTGCGATGCCTACAGTGGGCGCGTGATCAATATTCACCATAGTTTTCTGCCCAGCTTTGCCGGCGCGCGGCCCTACCATCAGGCCTATGAACGGGGGGTTAAGCTCATCGGCGCCACTTGCCATTATGTGACCGAAGTGCTGGATGCCGGCCCCATTATCGAGCAGGATGTGATTCGCGTGAACCATAGCCATACCATCGAGGATATGCGTCGGTTGGGGCGGGATGTGGAAAAGACTGTGCTGGCACGCGGGCTGCGCTATCACCTGGAGGATCGGGTGCTGATCCACGGCAACAAAACGGTGGTCTTTGCCAGTTGAGCACAGGGGGTCCCCCTAAATTTTTACAACCCGTTTTTTCGCCCGTTTCTATGCCGCCAAAACCCGGATTTTTCGGGGATTTTGGCGTTTTTTGGCCGTTTTTCAGCTTCTTTTTAGCTTCGGGCGGTGCGAATGCGCTGGATAAAGTCAGAGACAGGAGGCAACTGCGCCTGATCGGCGCCCATGGCGGCGTAGAGTCGGCTCCATAACCCATCCTCACCCAGGCGGCGACGGGGCAGGTGGGCGTATTCCGGCACCGTCTCCAGCAACCAACGCGGCAGGACGCAGACCCCGCGGCCGCTGTCCACCAGCGAGAGCATCATCAGGGTCAATTCGGAAAAGCGCAGGGCGGCCGGGCGGATACCGGCGGGGGTGAGAAAGCTGCGGAAAATCTCCAGCCGCTCCTCGGCCACCGGATAGCAAATCAGGGTCTGTTCGCGCAGATCGTCCGGCTTGATCCAGGAGCGTGTTGTGAGGGGATGGCCGGGGGGCAGAACCAAGACCTGTTCGTAGCGGAACAGCTCTTCAAAGATGACTGCGGGTGTGGGGACGGGGTCGGAGGTGATGACCAGGTCGCACTTGTTTTCGCCCAGCAGGGAGAGGGCGGAGCGGGTGAGGCTGGGGATGATGTCCAGATCTACCCCGGGCCAGGCCTGTTGGAAGTCGCGCACCACGGGCATGAGCCACTCGAAGCAGGTATGGCACTCAACGCCCACAAACAGGCGTCCCTGTTCGCCGCTGGCCAGGCCGCGCAGTGTGGCTTCAGCCTGATAAAGGCGGGGCAGAATATCGCGGGCGGCTTTGAGCAGGATGTCACCGGCGGGAGTAAAACGGATGGGGCTGGATTTGCGCTGAAACAGTTTGCAGCCCAACTGTTGCTCCAGCTGTTTAATTTGATGGGACAAGGCCGATTGGGTCAGGTGCAGCTTGTCCGCAGCCGCGCTGACCGATCCGGTCTCGGCCAGGGCTTGTAGGGTGCGCAGGTGCTTGATCTCAATCATAGGCCTGTCTCAGCATAGGCGTGTTCATCATAACAAAGTCAAGGCAGAGGCTGCGCTTGAGGCGGTCGGCTGAAGTGGGCCACCAGCGGGTTGTGATCGGAACAGGGCACATCCAGGGCATAAAAGGCCGCCAGCTCCAGGCCGCGGTAGAGCAGGTGATCCAGGGGGCGTTGGCGGTGATGGCGCACATGGTGGGCCTGTTGGGGTGTGGGCCAGTGCAGGGAGAGTCGTTCGGCCCACTGTTGCAGCAGCTTCAGGCGCGGGCGGCTCCAGCTATTGAAATCCCCGGCAATAATCAGCGGGCCGCGGTAGTCGGTCAGCTGTTCAGCGAGCAGCGACAACTCACGGTAGAGGGTGCGCCGTGGCGCGGTGAGCAGCAGGTGCAAATTCAGGACCCGCAGCGGTTGGCCATCGGCCAGGATATGTTGGGTCAGC